>JAFOMZ010000175.1 GCA_017421125.1 Solobacterium sp. | reverse complement strand
GGCAGTATTTTTGTGTAAGAAATTTGACTATTTCTCAAAAATATATATTATATTTCTTGAGCCGTGAAAACGGCAGAAAGGACTGGTGACAGAAATGAGTGAATTTCAGCGCACTGATTATTATTCTTCCACCGGGGATACGCTGAGAGCGTATGTTAACAAAGTCATGGTCAGGATGGGATGCGGTCTGGCATTGACCGGAGGCATTGCATTCCTGCTATACACAAGTCTGATCAAAGGAGGATTCTTCTACAATATCCTGTCAACGATGTATTCACCGCTGATGATCGGATGCTGCATCGTGCAGCTGGCTGTTGCATTGATCTTCAGCATGAGGCTGACGACCCTGAGCACATCCGCATGCACGGCAATGTTCTATGCATATGCTGCACTGACAGGCGTTACATTCAGCGTCCTGCCTCTTGCATTTGACTTCATAACGATCTTCCAGGCATTCCTGTTTACAGCGGTGATGTTCTTCAGCTGTGCAGTGATCGGCCACACGACAGATGTCGATATGACACGCTTCAGCGGCCTGCTGAGAGGCGGTCTGATCGCACTGCTGGTAACAACAGTCGTCAGCATCTTCGTTCCGTCACTGAGAGGAAGCCTGCTGATCAGCTATCTGGCGATCGGACTGTTCCTTGCCCTGACAGCATATGATATGCAGAAGATCAAGAGCTTCTACTACAGCACAGACAGCTACGGCACACTGCGTGAGAACCTCGCAGTATACGGAGCATTCCAGTTATATCTGGATTTCATCAACCTGTTCCTGAGAGTCCTTCAGATCCTCGGAAACAGAAACAACAGACGTTAACATTTGTTCCCGGAAGAACACAGGCGGTGTCATAACAGGCATCGCTTTTTTTCTGTTCCGTCTGTTCAGCTGCATACAAAAAAGGGAGCTGTGCGCTCCCGGTTTGATCATAAGTGAAGTTTGACCCATTCGCCTTTGCGGAACCTTTGCCCCAGCATCAGGAATCTGGACAGCTGGTCGGACAGGATACCGAGCCAGATGCCGTGCAGACCGAAGCCGAGCAGACCTGCCAGGACGAATGTGACAAGCGTTCTGATCAGGGTAACGCTGATCAGGGACGCGAACAGTGTATATCTGACATCTCCCGCACCTCTCAGACAGCCGCCGTAAACGACCTGTGAGATCTGTACGAGGACTGTGACCATGATATAGCGGCTGATCAGCACGCCCATCTCGATGGTTTCCGGATCACTGAAGTAGAGCGAGAAGAGGAACCTTCCGAATACGAAGAAGATGATCGCAAGCACGAAGGAGATAAACAGACCGATCTCCTGGCAGATCTTGCCGTATGCCAGGGCTTTTTCCTTGGCATTCGCTCCAAGGGAACGTCCTGTCAGTGCTACGGCAGCTACCTGCATGCCGTCTCCGAAGGCAAATCCCAGGCTCAGGAAGTTCATGCCGACCTGATGCGCAGCGAACGGATTTGTTCCGAGTTTTGCGGCAATGACAGCTGTTGTAACAAAGCCGACACGCATTGCCATGTTTTCAATGAAGAAGTTGACGCCAAGGCGGATCAGTGAAACAAATGTACGCCAGGTAGGTCTGATCTTCTTCTCGATCATGTAGGGAATACTGACGAAACTGTTTCTGGAGAACAGTGAACGCACGCTCATGATCATCGCTGCGACAGTACCGAGGACGGTAGCTACAGCAGCACCGAGGATGCCCCATTTCGGGAATCCGAAGTGACCGCCAATCAGCAGATAGTTGAATATGACGTTGATAATGCTTGATACAACATTGGTCGTCATTGCGATCTTGGTATTGCCCGAACCGCGCTGAGCGGAGTTGATCGCCAGGGATACAACGTTGAAGAACATACCGCCCATGATGATGCGGAAATACAGGACGGCCGGATCATGTGTATCCGCGTTGGAGCCGCAGAGCGTGATGATCTGACCGGCAAAGACAACACAGATCAATGTGACGATCAGGCACATGATCAGTGTATAGGTCAGTGATGTCAGAAGAACTTCATTGGCATTATCCTGACGTTCTTCACCTTTTCTTCTTGCGACCAGTGCCGATACAGCAATGTTCATTGACAGGAAGAAAGACAATCCGATGAATTTAGGCTGAGTTGTAAGACCGACTGCTGCGACAGAAGCTGCACCGAGTGTAGATACCATCAGGGTGTCGATCATGCCTGCCAGAGAAACGAAAAAGCTTTCCAGTACTGCAGGCCATGCCATGCGGATCGCTTCTCTGCGCAGGGCTCTTTTGTCATAATTTTTTTCAGACATTTCTGTAACCCCTTGATGTAAAGAATTATATACCTCTTTGACTTAACATGATAGAATTTGCCTTGAATTGAAGGGGGGTAACATGAATGTCGAATTCAAGAATCGTGAAATATACATGTCCTTACTGCAAAAGAGGATTCGATGTGGAAATATGGGATACCGTCACTGCCTCGTCAGATCCCGATCTGAGAGACAGGTGCGTGAGCGGAGATGTGTTCAGGCTGTCCTGCCCGCACTGCAAAGAAGAGTTCATGGTGCAGTATCCGCTCGTATACATTGATGAAGATCATAAGTTTGTTCTCTGGCTGAGCGAAAAGGAAGCACCTGTATCCCTCAAACAGACGACAAAACCGCTGACAGAGCGCGGCTACGTTCTGAGAAGATGCGCTACACTGAAGGAGTTCTGTGAGAAGATCCAGATCCTTGAGGACGGAGTCAGTGACGTCATGGCAGAACTTGCAAAATATGACAGCTTCATTGAATTTACGGACAACGGAAAGGGAACACCGGAAGAGATCACTGCCGTGGAATATCAGCGTACGGAAAACGGGATCATGAAGATCACGGTACGCTGCGGAGACAAGGGTATGTCATTCCTCATTCCTCTGACAATGCTGGAAGAAGAGATCGCCCAGAATCCGGAGCTGTATGAAGTAAGCAATGATATTTTCCCGCTGATCAACAGTGAATGGATCATGAGTCTGTATCAGGAAGCAGACGGAACCGCATAAAAGAAGAAAACAGCCGGCCGGCTGTTATCTTTTTTTCGGGGGGAAGAAACTGAGAGACTTCAGGAATTCTTCCGGAAGCTGTTCCCGGATATGATCCATCGTCTGCTGAAGCGGGATCGGATAACGTTCCCAGCTGCTGTAGATGTTGTCAGGCGTATGATCAAGATACCATCCGTTGACAAGACCGGTCAGAGCCAGCTGATTTGGTGTGATGTTTTCTTCTACACCTGCTTCCTGACATATTTCACGGATCAGGTGATGCAGAGCTCTGTATGTATATTCATGATGCCTGGATGTCAGGAAGAACTTCCTGGTATCGTCGTTGATACCGATATCCGGCATATGCGCATACAGCAGCTTTGATACACTTTCCATGAAGATAAATGTACCGTTGTATCTCCATGTGATGCCGCGTGTTGAAGAGCGGACAAACTCAATGGGTTCACCTGAAAGATACAGCTGTGATTCTTCCGGCTTTTTGATTCCATGTTCCAAAAATGTCCCTGCGTCAATATCCAGCGCAAGTCTTCCGTCATCCAGTCTGTGAAAATCACAGACACGGATATTCTGGATCTGGACCGGGGTAAGCCCGATGTATAATACCATCTCGATAATGCCCCTGTTCCGTGTCCCGATGGTCGGAAGGATACGGATGATCTTCTGAACGGTATCCGCCTGTACGAACATGTCCGTTGTAAATTCCGTACGAGGGCGTTTTTCGTTCTTCAGAAGACCATTGAATGGATTGTTATAACCTTCAACCGCACCGCTCTGTTCAATGCGCTTCGCAAGAGAACGCAGGGTAGCTTTATAGCGATGGGCTGTATTAGCGGAAAGAACACCGTTTTCGACCCTTTGGTCGAGTTCACCGAAGTATTCGGCGGCTTCTTCTGTTGTCATGGTAAGGATCCGGTATTTACCGTTTCCAGCAGAGTGCATCAGATTGAGTACCTTTCGGTAATCGTTGACCGTCGAAGAAGCGGGATCAAGATCAGCAAGAATCCGCTCCCATAATTCCGCAGTAATACCTGCGGGAGTCCGGGTGATTCTCATAAGTATTCCTTTCGAAAAGCGTTTATATATTAGTTGACGACTCTTCTTTTGGCAAGGGAAATTATTTTTTTACATCTTTTGAAATCACATAATTTAACACATTTGTTACATATTTTGACGTATGGTCAATGGTACTATACAGTTACAGACAAGGAGTTGTCTGGTTGAATCGCTGCTCCCCCTTGGCAGTCATTCAATAATCTATCCCCTGATAATATGAAAAAAAAGAAAAAGGTCCGCGAGGATCTTTTTCTGTTGTGCCATGCGGATGATCAGTCGGAAACAGTTTCCTTTACGACCTTGATGCCGGCAATTTTGAAGCAGTTCGGTACATTGCCCTTTTCGTCTCTGTGGAACGCCACACAGTCGCAGCATCTTCCGTGCCGGGGACAATCTGTATTCGGACATGTGCAGGGATGGTTGTTTGAACAGGGTCTAACTTCACTCATGATCGGATCTCCTTGTTGGAGTAATCGTAAACGATGAACTGCCGGTTAGAAAACACGAACATGGCAGCGATAAAACAATATCGGTAAATTGATTTCTGCGTTATGAAAAAAACCGCCGGCTGTTGATCAGTCGGCGGTCAGTGAGTTAATCGGTAATTTCTACAAGTTCATGTCCGGCAACAGAGAATCCCTGGTTGACTTCGAATGAAGTTGCGTACCAGTCGCCTGTCTGCGGGTTATAGCGCATATTCGATGCGATGACGGACTTGTTGTTGATCGGAGCGTTATCGCTCAGACGTGTACCGTCATTTTCTGCTTCAGCCAGGATCCTGACAGTGTAGTATCCGTTTGTATCTGCGGCAGGAGAAAGCTCATATGTTGTTCTGTCTGTAGAGAACTTGCGGTTTGTGAAGGAGTATCCGCGGTTGACAGCCACACGGTTCTGCAGGGCTGTGCGGATGCTTTCGTCGATATGTTCCACAGAGCTCATATCACCGTTGTTGGAACCGTTCAGGTAAGCTGCGTACAGCTGCTTGAAGTTGCGGGAGATCGTCTTGAAGTAATCAGGATCTTCTTCAACAACGACTTCCGGCGTGGGCTCCGGTGTATTCTCAGGCTCTGCAGAAGCAGTCGCTTCAGCGGGCAGTGTCTCGGCAGTCGGCTCCGGTGTGGATACCGGTTTAGAACCGCTGCGGTCTCTCAGCAGGAAGAACCACAGAGCACCGGCAAGCAGTGCCAGAAGCAGCAGCGCCAGCAGGGCGATCCACAGTTTGCCGCCTTTCTTTTCATCGTCTTCCGGAACCGGCGGTTCTGATTTCTGCAGATCATTGAGTTCGATCTCACGTTTTGCCGGTTTCTTCGGAATGTTGAGGTCAACTGCCTTCTCAGGCTCCGGAGCAGGTTCAGGCTTCCTGACGGGTTCCGGTCTTCTGACAGGCTCAGGTTCTTTTTCAACCGGCTTGAATATGACTGTCTGGCCTTCATCGACCAGCTTCTTCTCTGCTTTTTCTTCTTCCCGGAAGAGATTCGTATAGATCTCTGTTGTCTGGGGGTCGATATGTGCAGGAGCTTTGCTGAGAATGAACGGAACATCCAGTTCTTCCGTATCAGCTTCTTCATCCAGCGGATTCACAAAGTCGGATCCTTCCGGCTCGTCCGGGTTGAGTCCTGCCAGTCTCAGGGCAGTCTGTGTATTTTCATCATCATTGCGGGTCTGTCTCAGGATGAACGGGACATCATAGCTGCTGTCAGCAGGTCTGCTGTCACGGGTATAGTTGCCGTCCAGGACGTCCTCTTCTTCGGTCGTGCTGTCGTCTGCCAGCAATGTCTTCAGGACATTGTGCAGATCGCCCAGGGCATCATATTCACTCGTTTCTTCCTTCAGGTTCTCCTCGGAGATATCTTCGATCACAGGCAGGTC
The DNA here is from genome assembly GCA_017421125.1 of Solobacterium sp. Taxonomy (GTDB): domain Bacteria; phylum Bacillota_I; class Bacilli_A; order Erysipelotrichales; family Erysipelotrichaceae; genus Bulleidia. The sequence continues at coordinate 2,328 of JAFOMZ010000175.1, read as the reverse complement.
TTCCATCGTGATCGTATGATCCGTTTCTCTCTGAACGAACGGGATGTTGAAGCTGTCAGGGACATCTTCCGCTTCCGGTTCGTCTACTGTCATGCGGATCGTTTCCTCAGGAGCTTCTTCTGTCTGCTGCTCTTCAGCAGGTGCTGCCGGAGGAGCTGCCTCGACAGCCGGTTCCTCTGCGGGCACTGCAGGGATGACCGGCTCGGGGATCTCTTCCTTCGGTGCGGAAGGGTTCATCGCGGGAATGGATGAAGTGAAGAAGAGCGGGATGCTGGAAGAAGCAGCGATCTTTTCTTCGGGTTCATCATTGTCATCACCGAGGTCCAGGAATGAAAGCAGATCATCATCAGATGTCTCTTCCTGGATGAGTTCAGGCATGACCGGTTCCGCCGGTTTTTCTTCAACGGGCTTTTTGGGAACAGCTGGTGTTTCTTTCGGGAAGTTCTCGTCTTTGATCACAGGGAAGATCCCGGTGTCAACAAGCTTTGCCGTACGCATTACGGGTACGGGAGGGATCGAGCGGTCATTGATATTGAAGATCAATGTTTCGCCCAGTTTATCATCGTCCTGACGCTCTGTCGGAACAGGTCTTCCGCAGCGGGGGCAGAAGATCATGTCAGCTTCCAGATCGCGTCCGCAATAAATGCATTTCTTGGTTTCTGTCATATCGTGTTAATCTCCCGGAAAAATTCTAATCCATCTTTTATTATATCGCAAACACTGAAGATAATCCTTCTGTAAATATTGAATGTCCGGGGCAGTTATGCCCTGAAAAACAGCCTGAAAAAAAGCTGACCGCTACAGTTTTTCGATCAGCCGTTCCAGGAAGCCTTTCTTTTTCGGCTTTTCAGTATCTGTTTTTACAGGTGTGTAATCCATCCGCACAGCATCTATTTTTTCCGGAGTTACCGTGACCAGCATATAGCTTTTTCCGGAGTAATCCCTGGAATACGCCAGGGAACCCGGATTCAGCATCCGCACACCGTCCTCGATAAAATCCTGGCAGATATGCATATGCCCGAAGAATACCGTATCACACCCGTGTTCCCGCGCATGCTTTGCCATCAGGTCATAATGGAAATATATCAGCATATCCAGATGACCGTGACAGACATAGATCCGGTGTCCAAGCACTTCGATGATGCGCCAGTCGGGAACGCTGTTTCCCAGGTAAAAATCATGGTTTCCGCGGATGAACAGAAACCCATCCATATCCTTTTCCTTCAGTTCGCTGTCACCGCAGTGCACAAACAGATCTGCCTCAGGATGATGTTCCCGCACGTACCGCAGGGAATCCCTGTCCATATGGCTGTCACTGCAGAGAACGATGATAAAAGGCTTTTCGGGATCTGCATTGATATGTGTTTCCGGTATTTTGTTCATCATCTGTCTCCGGGTCCATTATGACATGCACAGAGGCAAAATGAAAACCGGTCATAACATCCCGGGAAATAATAAAAGCTCTCCGGTCCGCATACATACAGACCGGAGAACCGGATAATCAGATCAAAGGACTGAAAACCTTACTTCAGTTTTCTGACAAGTTCCGCAAGCGCTTCATCTTTGCAGTCACGGAAGAAATACTCGTCGAAGTGTTCGCCCGCAAAAGCGCTCTTTACCAGTTCCGGATCCAGATCACAGAGGATATCTGCCAGCGGACGGAATGCAGCGGCACGGACGCCGTCAAGGATCTTCTTGTTGCGCTGTTCCGGTACGACACGCTCTTTCGGATAACCGCCGCCGAACGGTTCGCTGAACAGTTTTTCGAAGATGTATTCCAGGTTCAGTTCACCTCCCCAGCCGAAGTTGAGCGCGAACGGGATCGAGATCGCGTTGCCGTCATTGATCTGGGCAAATGTATAGGCATCCAGCGGGTGCTCAACATGTCCGCAGATCACGCCCGGGAAGGAATTCAGCGCAAGCATCGCGCCTTCGCCGGTCCCGCATCCGGTCACGACAAAGTCAGCAGCACCGGAATTCAGCAGTACAGCTGCCAGAATGCCGTTTGTAACATAGGTCAGCGGTGCCGGGTCATCCGCGGAGTACATACCGTAGTTGACGACTTCGTATCCTTTCGGTTCAACGACTTTACGGAGCGCAGTTTCGATCAGGCTGTTCTTTGCGGCCTGGGAATTTTCATTGATCAATGCAATTTTCATAAATTTGTGTTCTCCTTCGTCATCTATATTATAAAAAAAATATTACCCCGGAAGGAATTCTTTCAGCAGATATCTGATTTGATGTGATTGAAAAGGAATCGGTCTTTCTGCTTCAACTTGATGATAATCCCGCAGTAAATGCTGTTTGTCCGGGGCGTTTGCGTTGTAT
>JAFOMZ010000174.1 GCA_017421125.1 Solobacterium sp. | reverse complement strand
GATTTGAAACAGCGGTGCTTCGTGCCTTTGGAATCAGGAGAATAGAAGGATTCATAGATGGCAAGATAAGTGTTGTTAGCCTGGTTCTGGATCTTAAGAAAGTAAGCCATAAAGGTGCCCACCTTTATAATACACCATTACACCATTTTTATCAATACCTAAAAACAATTTTGTCAAGATATTTCGACACAATAAAAACCCTTTATACAAAAGGGCTTGTGTGTATTCCTGCGCTGTCCAGCTTCTAAACTTTCATGGTGCTAAATTCTAAAGACGGGGACCGGGGCGGTAAACAGGTCAAAATTGTTTGCCTGCAGAAAATAAAAAAAGTACTGGACATCCGATAAATCTGTGATATCATAATTCATGCAATGCGGATGTGGCGGAACTGGTAGACGCGCTGATTTCAGGGGTCAGTGGGGCGACTCGTGCAGATTCGAATTCTGTCATCCGCACCATAAAAGAAAAGCGGCTGTAACAGGCTGCTTTTTTTGCGCTTGGGCAGAGGTGATACGAAAAAGCTGATGAACTTTATAGATCCGGTTCATCAGTTTTGATATTTCCGGACCGGGAAACTTTTCATACGCTGCCCTGGGGAACGGGTCACGCTGTACATGCAGGATCCCGCACTGTGTGAATCCCTGCCTGATCAGCAGACTGCGCATCGGGGTATTCGCTGTATGTGTATAGACCCGCATGTGCGGGCATTGTTCCTGTGCCCATTCCAGACAGAATGTTCCGGTACCTTTCCAGGATCCGTCTGAAGCCAGACGGTGGATGATGCCGTACGGGCTGCTGTCCAGCCAGCTGCCTTCTGTAAAGTCACGGTCAGAAGGCAGACCATTCTGTTCGATCAGGAAGCAGAATGTACCGATGACATGCCCGTCCTCACCGACGCAGACATAGCTTTGTCCGCAGCGGATATCATTCAGGAGCACTTCTTCCTGCGGATATCCGGCGGCTCCCCATTGGTCGGGATTCTCGTGTTCCGCCATGAATGCTCTTGCGGATATATAGATTTCCATCATCACGGGCAGGTCATTCAGTTCTGCTTTTCTGATCTTCATGGTACAGGTCTCACTTTCAATATTTATCATACATCAGATGAGACATCTGACCGCCCGCAATGCTGTTGGTGAATGAAACAACGGAAATATTTAATATTGGTTAAAAAACAAAAGAAACCATTGGGATGATGCTAAAATACTTTACATGGAGAAAACCAGATGAGCCAGCCGCAGAAGAATATTCACCCGATCGGCATCATGACCCGTGTGAGAACAGGACTGTTCAGCGCAGTGTTGCTGCTTGACGCATCCTTTTCGCTGTTCGGCATGTGCGTGCTGGGTCTCTTGTCAGAGGATCACAGGATGATCATGATCACAGGTGCCGGCGGACTGGCAGGCGTGCTCGTTTCGTTTCTCATCATGCGCAGGTCGATGACGGGAGGCATCAGGATACCGGTCACCCGCCTGCAGAGACGCATCATGTTAAGAACCGTGATCTTTGCGGGAATGCTGTGCAGCCTCTGGCTGATCCAGTACAGCAGGTTTCCCCAAAGCAGGGGAGGTCTGTCACTGGGGCTGTATATGATGATGATCTGTGCCGGGACGATCTATGCCTGGAACCAGGCAAAAGCCTATACGGTACAGAAACTGCACGACCCAGTGCTGCAGAAGGTAAAAACATATGAGAATGACAGCCGTTTCTGTATGGTTGCCGAGAAATACCATGTCAATCCGGATCAGACATACACGGTGATCGGAGAGGCTTCCGGTACCCTCAGTCCCGGGGACAAGCTGTATCTGTATTCCGACCAGAATCACTGCAGAACGATCACGGCAGAAGGATGCAGGCTGGATCCGCTGGATCCGCCAGTTCCCGGCAGGAGCCTTGCCAGCATTGTCCTCCCGCTCAAAGATCCGGGAGAGATCAAAGCGTATACCGTCATATCCAGTGTGAAGCACTATGCGTACCAGACAGCGGAAACACCCGTTGAAAACCCCTATCTGGCAGGCATGGCGCAGTCCTTTTCACACATGAAGGAACGTGCCGGATACGTCGACCAGATGTTCCGCGCAGTTGCTTACGGAAAATATCTTGTATCGATCGAGCGCAGGCCGCAGAAAAAGTCCCTGATGGACCATGTTGACGACCTGTTCATGGAAGATACGGATTTTGCTTACGGGATACCGGTACTGACATTTGAGAACGGCACATTCTTCCCGGTCTATTCCGGGTGGGATGCCCTGAAGCGCAGTAAAGGCTATGAAAAGAACGATACTGCAGTGATGTCATTCCAGGAGATCGTCCGGATCGTCACCGAGCACAACGGGCAGATCGTGCTGGATCCGTTCGGACCCGCAGCGACCTATTTCTCTGACCGGTTTATCCGGGATATCATCAACTCACCCGGATACAAGGTCGATTTCAATGCCTGGGAAGGAAACACGCTGAGGGATAAGATGAGCGATTACCTGCGGACATGCAGTATACGCTCCCCGATGGATCTTTCGGACGCGGTGCGCCTGTTTGAAAAGATGTGCCGGGAGGTCAGGCTTCCCGATACGCTGGAAGAGGGCAAGTCCGTCAGCGTTGACATGACCGCAGCCGAGGATCATGTACTGATCAGGCTGAAGCGCAGCGTATTCCGTCTGTCCGGTGATGAAGAAGAGGCTGCCGTTGTGATCAGCCTGGAACTGAAGGACGGGGAAACCGCAGACTGCCTGGAGATCCAGGAGAACAGGAAATACTCCTTTGAGGCCATGATGGAACAGCTGCAGGTCTACAGGGAATTCAAAAACCGCCGTATTGAAGACATCTCGGTTGAATGATCAGCCGGGATTTTTTCATGGGTGACAATCGGTGCATCTTCGATATAATATAGTGCAAACATCCGGGGTGCCGCAGTTATGGAATATTTTGGACATTTCTATCTTGATCAGGAAAAAGACATGATCGTGATCCTGTCGAAACAGGACGGCGAAATGTTTTATGAATTGAAAACACCGAATCACAGGACAGGGAATCTGATCACAAATCTTGCCCGGCTGTGTTCTCTTCCGCTTTCCAGGGATGAGAATGGCCTGAAGGTGATCCGCGGACAGGTACCTGCCTATATCGACGCGTACAACAGACTGATCTATATCTTCCGGATGGGCAATACAAAGATCGCGAACATTTACCCTGACGGAACGATCGAGATGAAGGCATCCATTCCTTCCATATCAAAGACACTGATGTCACAGACAAAGGACTACAGGCTGTCTGTCGAGAAGACGATCGTCAAAACATATATTCTTGAGGATGTGAAATTCAGGACTGACCTGCATACACACATGAACGCAAACCTGCCGCCGGACATCCTGATCGCGCTGGGGATCTTCCATCAGATCCGCTACCCGCTTTACTATGTGAAAAAGCTCGGTCTGCGTCTGAGCAGGGAACAGGAGAGGAAACTGTCAGAACGCAGGGATGAAGTCTCACAGCAGTTTGCCGGCTCAGACCTGGAAGGCAAATACCTGACGAGAAAGATCGATGACAATACATTCATTAATTTCGCGGACCTGATCCTGAATGACCTGCCTGATGCGCTGTACAACATCGCCAGGATCAGGACATCACTGGCAGTGATGAAGGACGGACAGGCGGTATTCACCAATCTGGAAAAGGTCTATCTGTACCGCTATGTATTTACCAAGGGCATCCGCTCAGACGACTTGATCGGACTGCATGACACCGACAGGATCGGTGACAGGGAGATCGCACAGGCTCTCCGGCAGATGATCCTGGACCATGAGGATCCCGATTATGCCGGCAATACGCTGTTCCAGGACAAACTGCTCTGGATCGCGCGCGGATATGCGAAGACAGGCGTTTCATACTGTGAGATCTCCGATACGACACTGGTGAAGAAAGACGCGTCCGTGCAGATGCTGAAACAGGTCCATGAAGTCATGCCGAAGATCTACCGGGATACCGGCGTACGGATCCGTTTCCTGGCGGCGATCCGCAGGATCCCCTTGATGCTCATCAGGGACCAGATCGACACAGACTACCTGCATGACAACCTGAGGGCACTGCGTGCTGTATCCGTTGATCCGTATGTTGCAGGCTGTGACTTTGTGGGAGAAGAAATGAACGATATCCGCCAGCTGCAGCCGGTGATCAGGGAACTTGTCAGGATCGCGGCAGATGATCCGACATTCGTGATCCGCATCCATGCCGGTGAAAATGACAGCCTGAAGGACAATGTCGCCAACAGTATCCGCTGTGTTGCCGGTTCGCTGGCAGAAGGCCAGAGGATGCCGCATGTCAGGATCGGACACGGTCTGTATACGGCAAACCTGAGATCGGAAAAGGGAAAACAGCTGCTGGAAGATATCCGGAAATACAATGTTGTGCTGGAATTCCAGATCACATCGAACGTCCGCCTGAACAATCTGAGCAGTCTGAAAAAGCATCCTCTGAAACAGTACCTGCATGCGGGGGTCAGCTGTGTGCAGGGCACCGACGGAGGCGCGCTGTACGGAACGGATTCCATAGACGAACAGCTGTCACTGGAAAAGATGCTGGACCTGGACCATACAGAAATGAAACTGATGCGTGAGGCGGAAAAAGCGATCGTATTGCAGGCGGAAAAAGACTTTGCCTATAAAACAGAACAGCTGGAAAAGCTGTGTGCCGGACGCAGTGTGGAAGAAGTGCTGAATGAGCGCATGGCAGCGGAAGAACAGATCAGCGGAGACCTGACGGCAGGACCGAAGAAATACAGTACCGCCGCGGAACTGGAAGAGCTCATCCGGGAGCTGCCGGACAACAGACTGCCGGTGGTGATCGCCGGAGGCAGCTTCAACAATGACCAGCGGACCACGAAAACAAATGAACAGGGCAGGCAGATGATCGATGACCTGCTGGAACGCCTGGATCCGGCAAAGGTATTCTTTGTGATCGGACACAAACTGAACGGATATGAACAGTACCTGGCAGAACGGAACCGGGGAAGATTTGAGATCTTTGCAATCGTGCCGACCATGCTGGGCAGACATGAGATCACAAAGCTCAGACAGTACGGTCTTTCCGTACGCATTTCGATCGAACCTACCGGACACGGATTATACAAGAGTTTCGCATATGAGATCTTCAAGCGCCGTCCTTCCGTGCTGATCGCTTTTGACGGCAACAGCGCAGGGGCGAACCTGATCCAGGAGGCCAGAAACGGCCGCGGCGGCTGCCGGATATTTGTTTCCTCGCATGCCAGGGTACTGAAGGCAAAGGCGCAGTCGATCGAAGGATATATCACGATGTTTTCACGGGAATGCCCGCAGACGGATGAAATACTGTACCGGATCTCCGTGCTTGCGGAAACGGAAGAAAACAAACAATGAACAAGGCATCATTCGACGTATAATACATAAGGAAACGGAGAATTCTATGTATCGGAAACTGAATTTATATACGCATGACGGACTGTTTCATGCGGATGATGTATTTGCGGCAGCCATGCTGTCGCTGATCGCGGAAGAGATCAACGTCGTGCGCGGAAGCGATACCCAGCTGCCGGAGGATCCCCAGAACTGGATCATCTTTGATATCGGCGGCGGAGAGCTCGACCACCATACACCGGAGCGCAAGGAAGCCAACGGCTTCCATCCCGGTACGGAGATCCCTTATGCAGCATGCGGCCTTGTCTGGCGGAAATACTACCAGGAGATCCTCGAAGAACTGGACTGCCCGCAGAACTATACGGAGCAGGTGTACCGCAGACTGGAAAACACCCTGGTCCTGGGAATCGATGCTGAAGACAACGGCGTCAATCCCGTTGCGCTTGCCCTGAACCGGATCCCGAATCTTTCGGAAGACCTGAAGAAATCGATCATGGCAGACGCAAGATGTGAATATACCGCAACCCAGATGATCAAGGACTTCAATCCGACCTGGAATTCGGAAATGAACTATTATGACGCGTTCATGGATGCGGTCAGTTTTGCGAAGGACGTCCTGCTCAACCGGATCGACAGTATCATTTCCAGCCTTGACGGTAGGGATTATGTCCTCAACTGTATCGATTATTCGGCAAACCACATCATGATCATGGATCAGTTCGCACCATGGGAAGGCGTACTGTATTCCCAGTTCCGCAACCCCAAGGCACAGGATATCTGGTATGTCATTTCACCGGCGTTAAGAGGCGGATGGAATATCCAGTGCGCCCTCAGCAATTCCGATGACCGCACATCCTACAGGCATCCGCTGCCCGCGTCATGGTATGGACTGCGGTATGAAGAACTGCAGCAGGCATCCGGCATCAAAACTGCCGTATTCTGCCATCCCTCAGGATTCCTTGCCGGGGCCGAGACCCAGGAAGGTGCCCTGGCAATGGCTGCTGAAGCCATGAAATAAAGCTTTCCTCACAATTCCGCTCAGAATGGACGGAAAAAGAGAAACCGAGTCCCTGATGTCAGCCGTTATGATATGGCTGTACAAGGAGACTTTTTTATGACAGCACGCGCAGCTATGAAAACGATCATCTACCTGGATGAAACATGCAGGGAAACGTTCGGATGGGGCTGGAAGGATTCACTCCCCCTGACAAAGGATGACTTTTATGACTACTTCACCATGACCGGTACACTGTTTGACTTTGACGGAAAATACGTTTACTGGATCGGCATGGACAACGGGAATGTACCGGACGTATTCCGGAAGAACCTGTACGGAAAGCTTTCCGCCCTGACGGACAGACTGGATCAGGATGCCCTGATCATCAACGGGACGCATACCCATTCAGGTCCCCGGATGACCAGAACACGCGTATCCATGCATAATGCCGCCGAAGAAGACTGCTACATGGATTTCATTGAAGCCAATACTGATAAAGCCGTACAGATGTTCAAAGAACTGGAAGGACAGCTGCAGGAGTTCACATCACAGATCGCCGTCGTACCGATCGAAGGTTGCTACGGAAACCGGAACAGCCTGGACCTGCCGGCAGACAAGGATGTCAACCTGATCGCGCTCAATGCGCTGAACGGGGACCGCATCGGCATCCTGATGGAACTGACGACGCATTCAACGATCATATTCCCGAAAAACCCGAAGATGACAACGGATCTCGTGGGAAATGTCAGGACGAAGGTATCCGGGCTGTTTGACTGTCCCGTACTGCCGTTTGTCGGCTGTGCCGGAGATTCCTCCACCCGGCTGACAAGACAGCGCTCCAATGATCCTGCCCTTGACTACTCGGAACTGATGCGCCTGACAAATGAGATCACTGCCCAGATCAAAGACAAAGCAGTGTTCGAGGATGTTGTGATCGACCGCTTTGAAACAGAATCCGTTGAACTGCAGTACAGCTACACGCTGAATCCGGAGACCATGAAAAAGCGTCTGGTGAAACTGGAACAGCAGATCGCCGGAGAGACCAATCCGCAGCAGCTCAGGCTGCTCCTGCAGTCAAAGGAATCGCTTGAAAAGAGGATCCTGGGTCCGTTTGACGCACAGGATACCCTGATCGGGCGGGCATATAATTTCGGTGAGATCAAGATCGGCGTATTCCCGGGTGAACCGGTCGCTTCCCTGGGACTTCAGATCATTTCCCACCAGCCGCACGATCACCATCTTGTGATGGGGTATACACCTGACGGAGTCGGCTATCTGGTGGAGATCGGTGAATACGGAAAGAATTTTGAGTCCATCAACTCTAAGATCCCCGTGGGACTGCCGGAAGTGCTGACATGGATGATCAAAAACAAAGTTGAGGAATTCTGATTGAAAAAACGAAGGACCGTTTGCAGGAAATGCGCGGTCTTTTTTAACGGATACGAAAAAAAAGTCTTTTCTGGCTGTATGCCTGTGTTATAATCAGCGCATTGATTGAAACGGAGGAGGATTGTAAGATGGGCGGATTCTTCAGTACAGCGCTTAAAGAAAACTGTATCTTTGACTTATTTTACGGAACCGATTATCACTCACACCTTGGAACCCGCAGGGCAGGACTGGCTGTATATGGAGAAGGCGGCTTTACCAGAGCGATCCACAATATTGAAAACTCTCCTTTCAGGACAAAATTCACCTATGACGTTCAGGATATGAACGGCTTCCTGGGCATCGGATGTATTTCCGACTATGATCCCCAGCCCCTTGTTGTACGCAGTCACCATGGCGCGTACGCCATTGCCTGTGTGGGCAGGGTCAACAATGCGGCGGAGATCGTTGAGACTGTACTCAACACTTCAAAGACCCACTACATGGAAATGACAGGCGGTGAGATCAACAAGACAGAGCTTGTCGCAACACTGATCAACCAGTGTGACAACCTGGTGGATGGCATCAGGCATGCGCAGGAGGTGATCGACGGATCGATGTCGATCATGCTGATGACGCCGAAAGGCATCTACTGCGCAAGAGACAAGTACGGCAGGACACCGATCCAGATCGGCAAAAAAGAAGAAGGATACTGCGCGACGTTTGAATCGTTCGCATGTGAGAAGCTCGGCTATGAGGTCTGCCATGAACTCGGACCGGGTGAGATCGTCGTCTTCGATCCCAACGGCATGCATGTTCTTGCCGCACCGGGAAAGAAGCTCCGCATCTGTACGTTCCTCTGGACATATTACGGTTATCCGCCCAGCACATATGAGGGGATCAACGTTGAGGACATGAGATACCGCTGGGGCAGGATGCTTGCCAAACGTGACGGCATGACGACCGATGAGGTCGACATCGTAGCCGGCGTACCGGATTCCGGTATCGGCCATGCGATCGGTTATTCCAACGAGTCGAAGATCCCGTATTCCAGACCGTTCATCAAATACACGCCGACCTGGCCGCGCAGCTTCATGCCGACCATGCAGGAGAAGCGCAACCTGATCGCGAAGATGAAGCTGATTCCCGTGCAGGAACTGATCGAAAACAAGCGTCTGCTTCTGATCGACGACTCGATCGTCAGAGGCACCCAGCTGCGTGAGACAAGTGACTTCCTGTATGAAAGGGGAGCCAAGGAAGTACATGTACGTCCTGCCTGCCCGCCGATCCTCTTCGGCTGCAAATATATCAGCTTCTCCCGCGCGACTTCCGATATGGAACTGATCGCAAGGCGCATCATCGCCCAGGAAGAAGGCAATGATGTTGAGCGTGTCGTACTGGATGATTACGCGGATCCGGATTCCAAGCGTTATGAAAACATGCTGGAGATCATGCGGAAGCAGATGCACTTTACGTCATTGCGCTTCAACCGCATCGATGACATGGTCGAAGCGACCGGACTTCCGGCTGACTGTCTGTGCACATACTGCTGGACAGGCAAAGAATAAAAAAAGAATGGCTGTACCTGTGCTGAATGCGGCACGGATACAGCCATTTTGTATGTTTATCAGTCGTCCGAATCGTCTTCGATCTTTTCGGCGGTCAGAGGATATGCGACCCAGAGCGGTTCGTTTTCGATCAGCTTGCGGATCTCCCGGAAGGAAGCTGTCATGAAGTCAGGATGTGATTCCAACAGCGCGGGAGTCTTGTCACGGTTATGTACATATCCGATGCACAGAACGCCTGCTTCCCTGCCTGCAGCCATGTCAACGGCACTGTCTGCGATGAATACGCAGAATTTGGCGTCCATGATCGCGCATGCCGTAATGATGCTGTCGGATGACAGTGTTTCGGTGCCCGCGCCGGCATTGCCGATCACGACATCGATCAGCTGTGCCATGTTGCTGTGTTCAAGCAGGTCCATAACAGCAGAACGCTCCTTGACACTGACGATACCTACTTTATATCCGCTTCCTTTCAGCCAGGTAAGGAAATCAACGACGCCTTTCATCGGCTGGATCAGATCTCTCAGATGATAATCCTGATAGGCGCGGTATTCCGCAACCATAGCTTTCGGATCCTGCTCCGGGAAGTATTTTTTCATCATCGCCAATGCGCTGGAATCAAGAACTTCCATTGCGGCATCTTTGGTAAACTCGTTTCCCTTATCATACTTTGCAAAAATGTGCCTGTATGTAGCGAGAATAGCCGGCTCGGTATCCATGATGGTGCCGTCAAAACTCAGCAGTATAACCGGCTTGACTGCGTTCTTCTTGGATTTCTTTGAAGATTTCTTATCCTTTTTGCTCATGATGATATCCTCTTCTTTCATTGATTCAATTGATTATATGATCCTTTTAATCTCTTGACTGCATTATATCATTCCTGATGAATCTGTAGAACTCTTTTTCGGATCAGGCTGTATATATCAACAGCCTGTCTGTTAAAATAGAGCCATGATCAGAAATATTTTCAGAATATATGCCGCTGCAGCACTGTGTTTTTTACAGCTGCCGGCATTGCATACATTTGCGGAGGAAACAGAAACACTGGATCATACCGGTTCGTTTCTATGGAACAGCAGCTGGCAGTTTCATGAAGACGGGAGCGATCCGGCCGGTGTTGAACTGCCGCATGACTGGACGATCACGCATACACCCGATGTTTCCGGTGAAGCGGAGAGCGGCTTTCTGCCCGGCGGGACAGGTACATACGAAAAGACATTCACTGTCAGTGAAGAACTGAAAGACTGTGAGTTCCTGCTGGAATTTGAAGGTGTCTATCACCGTGCCTCAATTTATGTCAATGATCAGGCGATCGCGTACCACCCTTACGGATACACGCCGTTTACCGTTGATCTGACAGACTTCATCAGGGCAGGGGAAGAGAATACCGTCAGAGTATTATGCGATACAGCAGAAGCTTCTTCCCGCTGGTATTCCGGCAGCGGTATCTACCGCAATGTGACGATGCACGTCAAAGAGAAACTCCATCTGGATGAACAGCGTATGCATGCTGTATACGATAAACAGACTGAAGGACCTGTCACGACAGGCCTGTCCGCTTATCTGGTCAACCATACGGGTGAAGAGAAGGATGCGGAAGTGCAGGCTGTCATCTATGACAGATACGGCAGGATCTGTGCCGAAGCTTCGCAGGATCTCACCGCAGGGGAAGAAGAAACACTTGCGGAAATAGAACTGACTGTACATGATCCGGAACTCTGGGATACAGAACATCCTGTCCTGTACAAGGCAGAGATGTCCCTGCTGTATGAAGGTGAAGTCATCGATACGATTAGTACTTCATACGGATACAGAAATATCGCGTTCGATCCGGATACGGGTTTTTACCTGAACGGGGAACCGGTCAAACTGAAAGGTGTCTGTCTGCATCATGATCTCGGTGCGCTGGGGGCTGCGGACAACAGGTATATCTGGAAACAGCGGCTTGAACAGCTGAAGGAAATGGGCTGCAATGCCATCCGCATTACACATAATCCCGCATCTTCGACGCTGCTTGATCTGTGCGCTGAAATGGGAATGCTGGTGATCGAAGAATCATTTGATACATGGGCTTATTCCAAGAACTGGAATCTGGCTGACTATGCCGCATGTTACAACTCATCTGTCTCCCAGGATCACCTGGTGAACCTCAGACCGGAATGGATCTGGGCACAGGCTGATATCTATTCGATGGTATGGGCAGGCAGAAACAATCCTGCTGTCATCATGTGGTCGATCGGCAATGAGATCCTGGGCAATATCGGACTGGCTCCGGAGGATTATCCCGCCTATGCGGATATGCTGTGCACCTGGGTCGCGGAAGCCGACGAACAAAGACCTGCAACGATCGGAGACAACATGACGGACGGCACCAGTGACGTACAGAACGGCATGGACCAGGCGGTAGCGGATCATGGCGGAACGATCGGCCTGAACTATGCGCTGACAGAAGAATATGACGCCCTGCATTCCTCGTATCCTGACCGTGTATTCTACGGCTCGGAAACAGCGTCCGAACTCAGCAGCAGGGGCTGGTATGCAAAGCACGGGATCGACCAGGATCATCTGCAGGTATCTGCCTGGGATGAGGAAGCTGTTGAATGGGGCTGTACCGCACAGAAAGCCTGGTATGACGTGATCACAAGAGATTTCATTGCCGGGGAATTTGTCTGGACAGGATTTGATTATCTGGGTGAACCGGAACCGTGGAACGGTGTTGAACCGGGTTCGGTCAGCGGTCAGGGACCCATTCCGAAATCATCTTATTTCGGCATCATCGATACAGCAGGCATCAGAAAGGATTCCTACTGGTTCTACCAGAGCCAGTGGCGGAATGATGTGACCGTCCTGCATATCCTGCCATCGTGGAATAAGGGGTCCATCCCGACAGACATGTTCGGCAAAACAAAAGTAACGGTCTACAGCAACGCTCCGGCAGTGGAGCTGTTCCTCAACGACAGATCGCTCGGCGTGCGTCATGCGGAAAAGCATATGACGGATGCAGGCTATGAATATCAGACATATGACGGGGAAATGAGTCTTTCCTGGGATGTCAAATGGCAGTCAGGTACACTGGAAGCTGTCGCATACGATGATTCCGGCAATGCGATCCCGTCGGTGTCAGGCAGAAACAAGGTCACGACACACGGCAGCGCCGCGTCACTGGCGTTTGCGGAAAAGCGCCTGCGTTCTGCTGCGGACGGGGAGCTGATCACATTGTATGTATCCGCATATGATGCGGAAGGGAATCAAGTGTATGGCGGTGACCAGAGGGTATTCTTCGATGTGAGCGAAGGTGCGGAGATCGTCGGCATGGATAACGGCGATCCTTGTGATACGGATCCCTACCAGTCACCTGAAACCGGAAGAAAGCTGTTTTCCGGGACAGTTGCCGTGATCATCAAGGTCACAGATCCATCTGAAAATATCGTTGTCAGTGCACGGGTGGAAGGATTGGAAAGCGCTCAGGCGGAGATCGCGCCTGCAGAAGGGATCCATCATCCCGTTGAATATCAAAGAAGGGAAGGAGAATGAAAATGCCTCAGTTACAGATCATCGATGAAACAAAGGAACAGAAGAAGCCAACAACAGCGAAAAAGAAGCCTGCCGCATCTGCCAAAAAGAAACCGGCTGCTTCAGCCGCAAAAGCATCTTCTTCACAGCTGAAACTGACTGCTGCGGAAAAGAAACTGGTGCAGAATTACCGGAAATGCAACAAACTGGAAAAGGAACTGATCGCAGTGCTTGTGGAAAAGGCATCGGAAGATCTTCTTTCCGAAAAGAACAACACGATCAATCAGTTTATCTCCTCTCTGCTGAAATGACGCTCAAGGTCTACGAATGTAAAATCCCTGTTTTTTGACAGTTGAAAACACTTCATCAAAATCACATAAGAATCCGATACTTTTGACAACAAATCTCCAAAATATCGATTCAAAAGTGTCATATTAACGCTTACTTTTTGCAATTATGATGAAACAATAGTGTCAAATTCAAAAAAAGATGTTCCATTTCACACAATTCTGCGTATATTTGATTTATCGAAGGGGGTCTATAGACCATGAAAGATAAATTGATGGACGGCCTGCTTAATTTTGCAGGCAAACTCCAGGCGAATCGCTTTATGTCCTCCATCAAAAACGGATTTACCGATTTGATGCCGGTCATCATCACTGGTTCGTTCTGTACTCTTATCTCCAACGTTGTACTTTCAGTTAACCCTGGCTATCTGTCCGTAGCTAACATTCCGGGCATGGCTTGGCTGAACGTATTAACACCGATCTTCACAGCTGCTAACTATGGCACGATGAACATGCTGGCTATCGGCATCTGCATTCTGACCG
>JAFOMZ010000173.1 GCA_017421125.1 Solobacterium sp. | reverse complement strand
ACCCTCAGCACGCAGTCCTTCCGCGATCTGGGCTGCCATTTCCCTTGTGTTTGCGAAGATCAGGCAGACATACGGATTAAAACCCAGCATAATGGAACGAATCGTCTCAACGTATGTGTGATGATAGCACGGTACAAGGATATGACGGATGCGGGGATTGAATTCCTCATCATCTGCGATCGTAAAGGTAATGGGATGGTGCATGTATTTCTTCAGGAACGGCTTCAGCTGATCGGGCATCGTTGCCGAGAATGCCAGCATTTCGAGATCCTCTCTCATCCTTCCGGCAAACGCGTCGATTTCGTCGAGGAACCCGTATTCCAGCGTCATATCAGCTTCATCAACGATCAGCACAGGTGTTTCCTCAATACGGAGCGCTCCGGCATTCAGGAACATATCCTTGATCCTGCCGGGTGTTCCGATCGCGATGTGCGGCTGGGAGACTGAAAGCTGCTGGATCTCACGGTCACGGTCCTGTCCGCCGATAAACAGACGGATACGGAGCTGAGGATCGATCTCCTGCATCATTCTTGCCTTCTCATAGATCTGGGCTGCCAGTTCCCTGGTCGGGGCAGTGATCACAGCCTGGCACTGGTCCAGTGACGGATCGGTCTTTTCCATCAGAGGGATCAGGAACGCGTGTGTTTTTCCTGTTCCTGTCTTGGAGAGACCGATGATATCCTTGCCGCGCAGAAATGCCGGTATGACTTCCTGCTGGATCGGTGTCGGTTCCGTAAACCCATTGAGACGGATAAAATCCATCGTAGTGCTCTTCATATTAAAATCTTCAAACTTCTTCATTGGTACCTCCTCATGTTCCTCTGACTTTCCAAACAGACGCAGTTCAGAGTACAATAATGAAAACATGTTGGATCCGCTCAGCGGATGACAGCCAAATTATATCGGTTTTTTTCGTTTTGTGAAGAGGAGGAACCCACATGAAAATCATACCGGTCGTACCGAGAGGATACTGTCAGGGCGTTGTCAGGGCGATCAGGATCGCCAGGGAGACCGCCGAACAGTACAAGGGCATGCCCGTATGCATGCTTGGAATGATCGTCCACAACAAATATGTTGTCAGGGAATGTGAATCCCTCGGCATCCGTTTTGTCGAGGATTCCCATAAAACAAGACTTGAACTGCTGGACATGATCGATGAAGGCGTTGTGATCTTCACAGCCCATGGCGTCAGTGACGCGGTCAGGGAGAAAGCACAGAAGAAAGGACTGATTGCCATCGACGCGACGTGTCCGGATGTTTTGAAGACGCACGACCTGATCAAAGAGCACTGCAGAAAAGGCGACGTGATCTATATCGGCAAAAAAGGCCACCCTGAAGCAGACGGGGCGCTCGGTCTCAGTGACCGTGTGTGGCTTGTGACAAATGAGTCAGATGTGGCAGCCCTGCCAGATACGCTGGAACATATCCTGATCACGAACCAGACGACGCTGGGTATCCTGGATACGGAAAAAACGCTTCAGGCTTGTCTGAAGCGCTGGCCTGATGCCCTTCCGGCTCCGGAGATCTGTGCCGCAACAAGGATCCGTCAGACAGCCGTCATGAACCTGAAGGATACCGATGTCCTGATCGTTGTCGGCGATCCCCACTCCAACAATACGAACCAGCTGAAGCAGATCGGTCTTTCATCCGGCATCAAACGTGTCTATATGGCAGAGACATGCATGGATCTGAAGGAAGAAATGATAAAGGATGCCGATACCGTAGCGGTGACCGCGGGGTCATCCACGCCTACAATACTGACATCCCAGGTAATTTCATTTCTTGAATCCTATGCACAGACCGGTGAATTCAATCCTCCTCAGATCCCGGATCACGTCTTCTGAGACTGCTGAGTTCCTCATCCGTCAGCTCCCGGTAACAGCCTGAAGGCAGGTCATCATCCAGGACAAGATCCTTCATACGGATGCGCTGCAGTTCGATAACTTCGTTATCGATCGCCTGGAACATCCGTTTGATCTGATGATACTTGCCCTCCCTGATCACAAGGCGGCAATGATGATCATCTTCAATGGTATACGACGCAGGTCTGCATCTCTCCCCGTCCTCCAGGACGATCCCTTCTTTGAATCTTTCCAGGTCCTCTTCAGCAAGAGGATCTTTTAATGTGACCGCGTATTCCTTTTCCACATGGTGTTTCGGGGAAAGCAGTTCATGCGCCAGATCGCCGTCATTGGTGATCAGGAGCAGACCTGTTGTGTCTTTGTCGAGACGTCCGCAGGGAAACAGGTTCCGATCCGGTTCACTGATCAGATGCAGGACTGAATCCGGATCATCGGTAGAGCTGACATAGCCCTTCGGCTTGTTCAGCAGGAAGTACGCATATCTGCGGTAGCGGACAATCTCCCCGTCTACCGTAATGACATCATGTTCCTCATCAGTCTTATATCCGGGGTTGGTCACGATCAGCCCGTTGACGCTGACGAGTTTGTCCTTCATCAGCTTTTTCACATCGTTTCTGCTGCCGTAGCCGGAGTCCGCAAGCAGTTTATCAAGCCTCATGAAGCTTATCTCCTGCGGAAGATACCGCCGATCAGCTGCTTCATGGACTTATGGAATACAGCCTGCGGTACTTTCATTGCGGCGGTGACAGAGATATAGATGATCATGCCGGCAATTCCGACAAGCGCAAGCTGTCCCAGACATACGAGTCTGGATGCTGTATTGAACGTGAAGCCTGCCAGCTCGATCAGGGCAAATACACCGTTCATGGCCATACAGCCGAGGATCATCTTGAAGAGCCTGATCACGGTCTGGCCGTATGTCGCGCCATATCTGTTTTTGATCTTGCCCAGACACAGGTAAATGATCGTACAGCTGCACAGCACGCTCGAGATGATCGCGCCGGGATAGCCGATCATGCGTATTACCGGATAGAATGTCGCGCATTTTACGACAAAACCGATCAGCAGATAGAAGATGCTTTCTTTTCTCAGATGAAGCGTCATCATCATGGAACTGCATACCGGCGTGATCGTTGTCACGATCGCAAGCAGTGCAGCATAGGACAATGCCTGTGCGCCGTAATCAAGATTTGCGTTTCCGTACATGACACAGTAGATCGGTCGCGACAGTACACAGAGACAGAAGCAGATCGGCACTCCGATATACAGCACTGTATCAAGGCATTCACGTACATAACGGCGCAGATCCTTCATGTTTCTGGTCTCCAGGGCAGTCGTCATATAAGGAACGATGCCGACGGAGAATCCCGCGCCAAGCACCTGCGGAATGGACGTCAGTTTGTCACACTGTACCTCGATGATGCCGTAGATCAGTGTGGCTGTATCATACTGCATGCCGAGCTTTGTCATGGTCGGCACAAAGAAGTTCGTATTGATGAGTGTCTGGGAATTGCCCAGGATCGCCGCAAACAGATACGGCAGACCGAAGGCGAACAGTTCCTTGAGGATATCATTCCTTCTGACCGCAGGTGTTTCCTGCGCACGGGCAGTTCTCGCGATCGCGCCGATATGACGTCTGTCGAACCGGCTGTAGAACAGGATCGCGCATAACGCGCCGATCGATGTCGCAAGGATCGCCATGTATACAGCCCAGATGCTGTTGAAGCGGAGGATCCTGACAGTCACATAGCCAAGTCCCAGCAATGCTGCGACTCTGGCGATCTGTTCAAGGACCTGTGAATCGGCATACACGCGCAGTTCCTTCATTCCCTGGTAGAATCCCCTGTAGGAATACAGGATCGGCACGAGGAACAGCGCAATCGCCAGGATCATGAAGCAGGTGCGCATCTGGGAAATATCCAGACCGGTAGCCTGTGAGCCCAGGATAGCCGTTGCCAGCGGTTTGGAAATGAGGATGAATATCATCGCCATCAGGAAGCCCGATACGCTCAGGATCGCAGTGGAAAGCCTCCTTATCAGCATGACCGTCTTGTAGTCATTGCGGGTCACATATTTCGCAACGATCGCAGCGATCGCGTAAGGCAGACCGGCAGAGCTGATCTGCAGCAGGACGTTGTAGTATGTATAAGGCGCAGAATAAAAGATCATGTTCTTTTCCCCTGCCAGCGCGGTAAAAGGGATCACATAGAACAGACCGATCGCCTTTGCAAGAAATACCCCTGCAGAACTGGTCAGGGATCCTGCCAGAAATGACTGTTTCACTCTTGAAGATGTTTCAGTGCCCATCGGTTCCCTCCTCAGGCACCGCTGAAGGCTCAGCAGTGCTCTCCGGTACCGGTTCTACGAGCATCTCGCTGGGATAAATAAATCCGTCTGTTGTCAGTACCATAGATATATATTCACGTGTCACTTTTTCACGGTTTCTGTCTTTCCATTCGACCATCAGCTTCAGCCTGACTTCCTTCTCAGCGCATTCCCCGCCAAGCACAAGACCTTTCACATAGCCTGCATCAGCGTTTGCCTGATAAGGGATCAGACTGTAATCCTTTGAATCGAAGATGCCTACGCTCGGCATCATTTTCTTCGAATCCTCAAAGGGAACATCGTTTTCAACCGCCATCATTGTGACATCATACATGGAGACCTGTGCGTTATCGAGGAATACGTAATAACGGTGTGTTCCGTCAGGCATATTGCTCATCTGCGCACTGATCGTATAGTAAAGCGACCTTCCGATGAAGCGTTCATTATCTTCGATCGCTTTATAATATCCTTCATATGCAGTCTGTGCCGCTGTCCCACTGTCATTCCTGCGGATCACGCATCCGGACAGTATCAATGCAAATGAAAAAAGACAAATCAGTAATCTTCGCATAAAATACCTCCTAGTGATTATAACATGGCTGTCACTTTCTGACGGAACAGATTCAGCATACAGATCCGTATTTTTGGTCATGCATGAAAAAAAGCACATCCCTGCGGATGTACTTTAGCGCTTATTCACTGAATGTCAGGATCGTGTAGTTTTTCTTTCCCTTTTTCAGGATCGAGAATTCACCGTCGATGGCTTCAGCCTTAGTCAGCACCGCACCGATATCGGTGACCTTCTGACCGTTGACCTGGACACTGCCCTGCTGGATCAGTTTTCTTGCGTCACCCTTGGAACGGGATACACCGGAAGAAACAAGCGCGTCGATGACAGTTGTGCCGTCAGCGATCTCGCTCTTGGCTGCGTCCTGCAGTCCTTCCTTGATCTCGGCACCGCTCAGCTTCATGATGTCGCCGCCGAACAGTGTTTCGGAAATGCGGACAGCTTTTTCCAGACCGTCTTTTCCGTGCACCATTTCCGTCAGTTCTTCTGCCAGTGCCTTCTGGGCGCTTCTGGCTTCCGGATGTTCCTGCATCTCTGCTTCCAGGGCCATGATCTCTTCCGGAGAACGCAGGCTCAGACGCTTCAGGTAGTCAACGACATCCGCATCCGGTGTATTGAGCCAGAACTGGTAGAATTCGTATGCACTGGTACGTTCCGGATCAAGCCAGATGTTCTTGCCTTCGGACTTGCCGAATTTGGAACCGTCAGACTTTGTGATCAGCGGTGAAGTGATGCCGAATACCTGGGCAGAGTCTCCTTCTTCCTTGCGGATCAGTTCAAGACCTGTCGTCAGGTTGCCCCACTGGTCGGAGCCGCCGATCTGGATCTGGCAGTGATGTCTTCTGTAAAGGAAGAACCAGTCGATCGCCTGCAGGATCGTGTAGCTGAATTCCGTGTAGGAGATACCGGAATCAAGACGCTTTCTGATCGTATCTTTGTTGATCATGTAGGAAACATTGAACAGCTTTCCGAAGTCTCTCAGGAAACTGAGCAGGTTCATGTCGCCCAGCCAGTTGTTGTTGTTTTCCATGATCGCAGCATTGCCGCCTTCGAATTTCAGGAACTTCGCAAGCTGTCCCTTGATGCACTCCGCATTGTGAAGGACTTCCTCATGTGTCAGGAGCTTGCGTTCCGTCGTCGGACGGGGATCACCGATCATACCCGTAAATCCGCCGCACAGAGCGATCGGCGTATGACCTGCGTTCTGATACCTTCTCAGCAGGATGATCTGCTGCAGATGACCGACATGGAGGGAATCAGCAGTAGGGTCGAAACCGCAGTAAATGGTCGTCGGTTTCTTCAGCTGCTCGACAAGTCCGTCATAATCGGTGCAGTCTTTCACAAGGCCGCGCCATTTCAGTTCTTCAATAAATTCCATTTCCATTTCCTCCCTGAGCGCATCATAAAGGCGCCCTTAAACTCTAAGGACGCCTCAGCGCGGTACCACCTTAGTTCATGATCCTGATCATGCACTCATCTATGCCTTTAACGCAGGCGCACACGCCCTGCCTTTTGAGACAGGAAGCTCCGGGATGTATTCCTTCCATGGTCTGCCGGTCCCTTTCACCGCCCGGGACGTCTCTTGTACGGCTTCGCATAAAGTACTTATTCCTTTCACAGCCATAACGACTATAACAGCCGTTGTTTTGAATGTCAATTCTTCGTTGTCTGACGCGGTGTAAACAGATAGCTCAGTTCTGTCTCCGGATGCACGTCAGTCTGGTTGTTCAGCATCTTGGTCATGATCCTCATGGATACGGCTCCCAGGTCATATGACGGGATCGAGAAGCTTGAGATCTGCGG
Source organism: Solobacterium sp. (assembly GCA_017421125.1). Classification (GTDB taxonomy): domain Bacteria; phylum Bacillota_I; class Bacilli_A; order Erysipelotrichales; family Erysipelotrichaceae; genus Bulleidia. Next base: position 61,221 of record JAFOMZ010000173.1, on the reverse strand, counting down.
ACGCATCATGGAGTTGTACTTCGTGTCAATGACACATACGACTTCCATGTCATCCGGGACTTCAATACCGTTTTCTCTTGCTGTATTGACGATCGCCATTGCCTGTGAATCACGGTTGCCGATCATCAGATCATAGTGATGATCCTTGAGCCACTTGCTGAGGAAGGCATAACTCGTTCTTGTATCCGAAGGGATCTCCAGATAACCGTCAAACTTCAGGCCTTTCTTCGCAAATGCGCGTTCAGCTCCGCTGACCATCTGCTGGCTTGAATAATGGTTCTTGCGGTCTTCAATGATCGCAATATTGGTCTTGTCTTCTTCCAGATACTTCAATGTCAGCTCATAGACTGCCTTCTCGATATCTACATAGACACAGCATACATTATCAGCCTGCACACGGTTGCCGATCACGACGATCGGAATATTGTACTTCGACAGCTGTTCGATCTCAGGCATCATCAGTTTGTCGTTATAAACGATCACACCGTCAACACGGCTCTTGATGATCTCTTCTACGATCTCATTGACATCTGTAATGCCCTCCGTGATCGTATGCAGCATAATGTTGTAGTTATAGATCTTGGCAACATCGATCAGACCATTGATGATCTGGCCTGTATATGTGAAACTGGCCTCCGGTACGACAAGTCCGATGGTCGTTGTCTTCTGCAGAGCAAGTCCCTGAGCGATAGCATTCGGCTTGTAGCCAAGCTTTTCGATCGCAGCCTGAACTCTTTCCTGTGTCGGCGCTTTTACAACATCGCTGCCATTGATGACACGGGAAACAGTGGCCAGGGAGACACCGGCTTCTTTAGCGACATCATAAATAGTTACTCGTTTCATTTCCGGCCTCCTACTGCATCTGCAGTTTTATTTGTCTAAAATTTTCTTCAGTGTTTCAACACCTTTGTCGTATACATCCTTAGCGGTATCTGTGATCTTATCAAGTGTTTCTCTGACTTCAGGCTTGGAAGCGAAGTCAACGACTGCCTTCTGTACGGTCTTTGCGCCTTCTGTAACAGCGGCACCGACTTTCTCTGCTCCGTCCTTCAGTTTATCAACAGTTTCATTCAGTTTTTCTTCAGCTGTTTCTTCAGCAGGCTCAGTGCTTTCTGCAGGTTCTTCAGCCGCAGCACTGCGCTCAACGCCTGTTCCTTCATCTTTTCCGAAGCTGTTCAGCTTTTCGCTCAGTGTCTTATATGCTGTACCGGCAAATGCCATAGCCTTTTCACCGGCTTCGCTCAGGCTCTGTTTCAGATCATCCAGATCCAGGTCATCAAGCTTTTCCTTGACGTTTTCAGCCAGATCATTGAATTTTTCTTTCGCCTTGTCAGCTGTTTCAGTCAGCTTTTCGGTAACGGACTCTTTCAGGTCTTCAGCTGCTTCCTTTGTTTCTTCAACAGTTTCTTCAGCTTCCTGTTTCGCTTCTTCAACTGCATCACATACTGCTTCTTTTGCGTCTTCTGCAGCTTCCTTTGCATCCTCAACAGCTTCACAAGCATCCTGTTTTACTTCTTCCGCTGTCTCGCACGCTTCTTCTTTTGCTTCTGCAACAGCTTCAGCTGTTTCTTCATGAGTTTCCTGAGCCTTTTCTTTCAGTTCTTCGAACTTTTCCTTTGCTTTTTCAGATGCCTCATTGAATGCTTCTGTCAGCTGGTCAGCTCTTTCACCGGCAGCAGCCTTGGATTCTTCAGCAAATTCTTCTGCCGCCTGCTTGAGTTCGGCAGCCTTTTCCTTAGCTGCTTCTGTCCATTCACCCAGCGTATGCTTTGCTTCTTCAATGAATCCCTCAGCTTTGCCGGCTGCTTCCTCTGCAGCCGCTGTTACCTTTTCCGCCCTTTCACCTGCTTCCTGTCTTTTTACTTCTTCAGCAAGTTCTTCAAGTTTTTTCAGTTCATCACTCATTTTAATTATGCCTCCTTGTGATTCTGTATGATCTGATCATCGGAATGACCCGATGCTTTGTCCATGATGGTTCAGTCAGGATCCCTGGGATCTTCCGGATCCTTTCCGGCGAACTTTTCACTGACGTTTTTGTATGCCTGTTCAGCGTATGATCTGACTTTCGCGCCTGTTTCAGCGAGTGAATTCTTCAGTTCATCCACATCGATTCCTGCAAGACCGGCAAACTTTTCCTTTGCCCTTCCTGCTGCTTCATTCAGTTTTTCTTCTGCAGACTCTTTTGCTTCTTCTGCTGCTTCCTTCACTTCTCCGGCAGTTTCTTCAGCTTCCTGTTTCACTTCTTCAACTGCTTCAGCAGCTTCTTCGGCTGCTTCCTTCGTGCCTTCACGCAGATCGCTGATCTTTAATGAAAGCGTGTTGTAAGCATCAGCGGCAGCTGACTTTGCCTTACCGGCAGCACTTTCAACAGTTTCCTTCAGATTCCTGTCATAAAAGTCTTCCAGTTTCCCGACAGTACCGGACAATGTCCTGGTGACAGTATCACCGGTCTTTGTCCTGATGTCTTCCAGCGATCTGACCGGTTCCTTTGACTGTTTGTAATCCGGAATGGAATACTTTCTGTCTTCCCGTTCGACGGTCTCCTGTACTCCCGCCGTAAGCTCAGACAGTTTTTCCTTCAGTTCGGCAACTTTTTCTTCTACTTCAGAATAATGATCTGCAGACTGTTTCAGTTCATCACTCATTTTCAACAGCCTCTTCCTCAACAGTCTCGCCCCTGTTCAGCTTTTCCTGTACAAAGCTCTTCAGGTTTTCCGTACTTTCAGCTGTATTATTTGCAATACGTGCGATGGATTCGGCAGTCTTGTCCCTGACATCATCAACTGTATGGCTCAGTTTGACGACGGTATCGAGCGGTGCCTGTACCTTTTCAATACTCTGGTCAACGAGCTTCAGTGTAGGACTGAGATTTTTGACTGTAGCAGTGATCGCTTCAAGCAGCTTCCACAATCTGTTCAGGACGACGCACAGAAAAATCAGTGCAAGAGCGCCGGCGATCGGCACTACCTGACTTGAAACATTAGATAACGCAAGTAATAATTCATCCATAATTTCATACCTCTGCTCTTTTAGTATAAGACTTAATGAAAATCTTTTCAATATTGGTGGTAGCGCTTAACTGAATTTATTACATGACAGGATATGTCAAAATAAATACAGGAATTGCGCTTGTTTAAAGGACAATAAACAAAAGACCTTTTCAGGTCCCTTGTCTTCAGTTATGTTTTTTCACCAGATTTGCAAGCCAGTAGATGTCTTTGCTTGACATGAACAGGAATACGGCAGGTTTTTCTTCTGAAAGAACCTTCGCACCTGTTTCATCTTCGCTCAGAACGACCGATCCGGGGATCCGTTTCTGCAGATATGTAATGTCGATATCCGTGCCGTCCTGCTTGTCATCGATGCTTGTAAAGTCACAGAGATATACTTTGTCTGCCTGTTTCAGAGCATTGGCGAACTCTTCCGCGAAATAAAGGACACGGGAAGCGCGGTGCGGTTTGAATATCGCGACGAGCTTTTTATCCGGGAAGCGTTTCCTGGCAGAAGCGATCGTTACCGCCACTTCTGTCGGATGGTGTGCGTAATCATCTACGTAGATATTATCGCCGTCATGCTCGATGACGAATCTGCGCTTGACGCCGGTGAATGTGCACAGGCCGCGCTCAATATCCTCGGCAGCCATACCTTCCAGCAGTGCCGTACTGATCGCTCCCAGTGAATCCAGCAGCATATGGTGTCCGACGAACGGCAGTGAGAAGTGTCCTTTGAATTCATCGCGGAACATGACATCGTAGTCCATTCCGTCGCTGCGTTCATCAATGTTCACTGCCCGGAAGTCATTTCCTTCCGACTCACCGAACCAGTAATGTTCGATCCCGGGATTCAGGTTCAGCAGTCTGGCTTCAGGGTCATCTCCCCAGAGCACCATCGCCTTCCTGACATTGTATGAGAACTCCTCATAGGCGCTGCGGTAATCCGCCTTGTCCTTAAAGTAGTCTACATGATCGATCTCAACGTTATTGATGATCGCGTAATCAGGCGTATAGGCAAGGAAATGCCTGCGGAATTCATCTGCCTCCAGGCAGAAGTATTCCGTACCTGAATCGATGTGGCCGTTGCCGTCACCGATCAGCCAGCCGGTATTCCCCTTCTCTTTCATGATGCAGGACATCATTCCCGTCGTTGTCGTCTTGCCGTGGCTTCCGGCGATCGCGATCAGGTGATAAGGCTTCAGGAATGAGCCGACAAATTCGTGATAGCGCATGCATGTGCATGTCGGGTTTGATCTGGCAGCGATCACCTCCGGAAAGTCTTCCAGGAAAGCGTTGCCGATCACGATCGATGCATGATCGGGAATGTTTTCGGGAGAAAACTCAAAGAGCGGAATCTCTCTTTTGCGAAGTTCATCTTCCGTGAAAAAATGCTTCGCCAGATCGCTTCCGCTGACTTCATTTCCCAGATCATGCAGCATGCAGGCAAGGGCAGCCATGCCCGTGCCTTTAATGCCGATGAAATAGTATTTCATTAGTTTTTCCTTCCAATCGTTCCGTAAGGAGTGACATTCCTGCTGTCGACAACAGTCGTTTCATCCGGGACGTCCTCATCACTGCCGTCGAGATCCGGGAACAGTGACTGCATGACCATACGGTTATCCTTTGCGTACTGCTCATCGCCGACTCTCAGGATATCATCCAGGGAGAATTCCGGTACGTCGTCTTCAGCAGCCTCTGCAGGCGCAGCTGCCTGAGGCGCACTAAAGACTGACTCCTCCGCGCGCTGTGTCGGCTTCATGGTAGCTGCCGGTTTCTGTGCTGCGGAAGCGAGCAGTGATTCTTCTTCTTTTGTCATACCGTAGATCGGGCTGATGACTTTTGATACATTCTCATCTTCCTTCTTCCCTCTTCTGGAACCTACGGTCGCCTTGACGGCATTCATATCAGTTTCATCCACGCCGAAGATCGGAGAGATGACAGGCGAGAAATCATAACCTGACTTTCTCTGACGGGACGGTTTTGCAGGTGCGGGTGCTGCCGGTTTTGCAGGTTCCGGCTGTGCCTGCTGTTTTGCTGTACCTTCCAGTTCGTCAACTGTCAGGCCGAGTCCCTTCGGTTTTTCCGGCTCAGCGGGTCTAAATACAGATTCGTTAGCGGCTGGTACAGCACTGCCGATCGTCTGCAGCGGCTGTGTGACGTCGATTCTCTGCATTGTAGTCTTTGTTTCTGCCTGTACCTGTTCAGTCTCAACAGGTTCGGGTCTCGTTTCCTTCCTGCGTTTGCGGACAGGCTCCGGCTGCGGTTCCGGTTCTTCTACGATTTCCTCTTCTTCAATTTCCTCTTCTTCAAATAAGAGATTCTGCAGTTTTTTCAGCATGCTGTTAATTCCTTTCTGTTACTTTTATTCTAAGACAATTCATCTTTCTTGTTAATACTCATCCTAATTGGGATTGCCTGTTTCCTCAGGCTCCGCGTTCTCGGGATCTTCCGTTTCGCTGTAGACAGGCCACAGCGGTTCATCGGGTGTCGCTGATGGTGAAGCTTCCAGATAATCACCGTTATCACCCAGCTTCATGCCGTTGGAATTGCTGTCGACAAACAGCTCATCGATAACACCGTTCACCGGCGTAATGTTCTGGAAGAGCTCCAGTTTCTTCTTCTGATAGGATATCACACTATGGCTTGAATAGCGGTCCAATACTTCACCCGTATCGACATCGAGTGATTTGGCGATCACCAGCATTTCATAGGCAAGCGGAGCTACCTCGTAGTGCTTGCTGACAGAGAAGAATTCCGCGCAATCGGTCGTCATGATCGTTACATATGAAGAATTAGACCTGTAGATCCTGCAGACATATGTCTGCTGATCCCCGTCATAGTTCTCATACTTGCCGGCTGTTTCCAGGATGATGGAAGCCCCCTTCACATTCATGCCGCCTACTGTCTGTCCGGGATAATACGCCCTGTTGATGATCCCCGGGACATTCAGGTTCATCACGAACTGTGTTCCGTTCAGCGAAAAAACATTGCTCGTCAGGTCCGATGTGATCCTCCCGACATACGGCTCTTTGTAATACATATAACAGGTACTGTTGTAGATCGGCTGATGCGCCGGGATCTCGACCGCTTCCGCTAGTTTTCTGTTGACGTCGGAAGCCACATCGATCCGGTCTGTGCTGCATCCCGCAAGCATCAGAAGCGATATACAAGCTGCCGCTGTTTTTTTGATCAATGAATGCTTCATAGTTGCCATTTTAGCATACTTGTGAGGATATTTAAATCTTACACACGGCTGTCCCGAAATTTTAAGAACCTTAAAAAACGGGAAAAACGGGTACCATGAAAATGAAAGACACAGTACCTGTTTCCAGTATCTGTGTCTGAATCCTGTATCAGTTTTCTGTCTTCCTGGACCGGTCGATCACAGCCTTCAGCAGGTAGATCGGCTGTCCCAGTTCCATGAACCGTTTTTCATATTCCGTTACGGCATCCTCAGGATGTTCGTTCCGGCGGAAATTCACCGAGAATTCCGTGAACGTGAATCCGTTCTGCAGGAAATACAGAACAGAGTCCTCAAACAGGCTCTGGTTGTCCGTCTTCATGCGTACGTATCCGTCCGGACTCAGCAGTTTTTCATAGATCCTGAGAAAACTTTCGCTGGAAAGCCTGCGCTTATGCGTATATTTCTTAGGCCACGGGTCAGAGAAGTTCAGATGGATCACATCGATCTCACCTGCTTCAAACCAGTCCTCAAGATTGGCACCGTCCGCTACGATCAGACGGTTGTTTTCCGTGGAGAACGTCTCGTCCTCGAGCATTTTGCGGCATGCGATCGCAGCGACATTATGCTCTTTTTCAATGCCTACCCAGGCATCCTCTGGATACATTCTTGACATCTCCATCAGATAATCGCCTTTGCCGGTACCGATCTCCACATGCAGGGTCTTCCCCTTCAGGAACGTTTTCCACTGTCCCTTCAGTTCACGCGGGTCGCTCAGCGCATATTCCGGATGCGCGTCAAGGTACGGTTCAGCCCACTTCTTTTTTCTCATTCTCATATGACTTTGCTACCCCTTTCCAAAAAAGAAGGCATTAAGCCTCCTTTTTCTTGAAGAATCTCTTTTCTACGTTTGCGGAATTCGCAGAACTCTTATTGGAGGATGATCTGCTGCTGTTAGCAGGTCTGTTACCGCTGCCGCCGGTCTTCTTTTTCGGCTCAACATATCCTTCCGGTTTTTCCGTGCATTCTCTTGCGGAGACCTTGACCTTGCCGGAATCATCAACGCTGATGACCTTGACCTTGATCTTATCGCCTACATGGAGCGCATCCGTGATCTTCTGTGTTCTTTCCCAGGAGATCTCGGAGATATGCAGCAGTGCGTCTGTTCCCTGGAACAGATTGACAAACGCGAAGGAATCACGCAGTTCGGTAACTGTTGATTCATATACATCACCGACAGCGACTGTTCTTGTCAGGTCTTCGATGATACCCTTTGCCTTGTCCAGCATTTCCTGATTTGTATGGTAGATCGCAACATGTCCGTCATCGTCAACGTTGATCACAACATTGTCACAGTCCGCAATGATCTGGTTGATCGTCTTGCCGCCTGTACCGATAACATCCCTGATCCTGTCGACAGGGATCGTGAATGCAACGAACTTCGGAGCATACGGGGACAGGTGGTCTCTCGGCTCGCTGATGGCTGTTTCCATGTTGTCAAGGATCTCCATGCGGCCTTTATGAGCCTGAGCCAGAGCTTCCTTCAGGATCTCCTGGGAGATACCGTCAACTTTGATATCCATCTGCAGAGCAGTGATGCCTTTTCTTGTACCGGCTACCTTGAAGTCCATATCACCGTAGTGGTCTTCCATACCCTGGATGTCCGTCAGGATGGAGTAGCTGTTTCCGGTCGTGATGAGGCCCATCGCAACACCTGCTACCATAGCCTTGATCGGGACACCGGCTGCCATCAGTGACATCGTGCCTGCACAGATACTTGCCTGTGAGCTGGAACCGTTGGATTCCAGGACTTCCGCAACAGTACGGATCGTGTAAGGGAATTCCTCGATGGGAGGAAGTACCTGCTTCAAGGCGCGCTCACCCAGTGCGCCGTGACCGATCTCACGTCTGCCCGGTGAACCCATACGTCCGACTTCACCGACGGAGAACGGCGGGAAGTTATACTGATGCATGAAATATTTCGCTGTTGTCGGAGTAACATCCTCGATCAGCTGGTTGTCATCCAGTGAACCCAGAGTCGTGATCGAGAGGACCTGTGTTTCACCGCGGGTAAACATAGCGGAACCGTGAGTTCTCGGCAGCAGGTCGACCTGGCTGTCCAGAGGACGCAGTTCATCCAGTTTTCTTCCGTCCGGACGGATCTTCTCTTCACTGATCAGGCGGCGTACTTCGCCTGCCTCGATCTCAACGCCGTATTCATGAGCCTGTTTGATCGCCTTTTCTTTAGCAGCGTCATCTTCCCATTCCAGGTTTTCAGCTACTTCAGTTTCCATCTGGGCGATCAGTTCATCGATCTTTTCATAGCGTTCCAGCTTGCCTTTGATCGAAACAGCTTCTTCGATCGCTTTACGTCCATGTTCATCCATGTATGCCTTGATACGAGGATTGATCTCGTAAAGCGTTACTTCCATCTTTTCTTTTGCACATGCCGCGATCACTTCTTCCTGAATTGCACAGAGTTCTTTGATCGCGTTGTGTCCGACCATCAGTGCTTCTACCATTTCCTCTTCGGAAACTTCCTTGGCACCTGCTTCGACCATGTTGATCGCGTCTTTTGTGCCGGCGACCGTCAGGCTCAGAACAGAACGTTCCTGCTGCTCGATCGAAGGGTTGATCACATATTCACCGTCTACTTTACCGACAATGACGCCTGCGATCGGACCGTTGAACGGGATATCGGAAACGCATAATGCCAGCGAGCTGCCGAACATAGCAGTCATGCCGCTGTCAGCGTCCTGATCTACCGACAGAACGGTATTAACGACCTGGACTTCATTACGGAATCCTTCCGCAAACAGCGGACGGATCGGACGGTCGATCAGACGTGCAGTCAGTGTTGCATGTTCGGTCGGTCTTCCTTCTCTTCTTAAGAAGCCGCCGGGGATCTTGCCCACTGCATACATCTTCTCGTTATAGAGCACAGTCAGCGGGAAGAAATCAGAATCCTTCGCTTCGTGACTGGCTGTTGCTGTGGAAAGAACCACAGTATCATCGTAGCGGACCAGGACCGATCCGCCTGCCTGCTTGGCGATTTCCCCGTTTTCAACGGTCAGCGTTCTGCCATGGAAATCCCAGCTTCTCTTGTACTTTTCCATCTTCTTCAGTACCTCAATAACATCTTCCTTAAAATATAACGGTACTATTCTAGCACAACTCAATTTGCATTCCAACTGAAGAATTTTCCAGTTTTCATGCACGTCCGGAAACACTTCCTGTCCGGCATCCGTTCAGAGAAAAAGCGCCTTTGTCAAAGACGCTTTATCGTTCATACAGCTGTGCTGCTTTATTTGAATTCCACGACCAGTGAGACGTCTTTGCCGACACCCTTGATGATCGGTGAATACAGTTCCCAGACAACAAGCTTTGCAAACCGGTCAGCCTGGTCGATCACATGATCCTCTTCCAGCTTCTGTTCCATCTTTTTCCTTGCACCTGCCTGTACATCCGCGATCTGTTCCGGTGTCATATGAAGGTCACCGAATGCCAGCAGACCGCCTGTCGTATCACCGAACTGGATCTTGTCTTCCGGAATATTGATCTCTTCCTGAACAGCATGCGGGATCTTCAGTGTAACGGTCTTTTCTTCCTCGTTGAAAGAGATATCCGATCTGCCGATCTCAGACAGATCGACTGTATACACTGCTGTTCCGTTGTAAGTGATCAGCTGGTTCTTCGTGAATACGCTCCAGTTGAGCAGGCCTGCTTCCGTGACCGTACTGACATCGGAGACTTCCTGTGTCATGACCTGCAGCTTTTTCTGTTTCTGTGAGTCACCAAGAATGGCATCTTCAAAATTGGCTGCTGTATATCCGAAGATCCCATTGTTTTCCAGGACAAGGTCATGGTTTTCTGCCGGGTCTTCAAAATGGAAGACGCTTTCCAGCTTTTCATTGAATGTATTTACCTTGGTATTGATGAAATACACTGCTCCTCCAACGATGAGCAGGATCAGCAGAGCCTGTATCAGGAAACTGTTGAGTTTGCCCTTGCCTGCCCCTTTCCTGGCAGCTTCTTCGACCTTTTTCAGAAACTGTTCATCATTCAGTCTGTTGTTCTCATCCATTGACTGTACCTCCCTGTCTGATCAGACATGCACAGTTTAGTTTATACCCGGGCAGGATTTCAGTACAGCGGATATTGAATTCTTAAAGTAACTGCAGCACTGAAATGCTGTAATGATCAACAGGCAGATCGATGATGACAGTCTGGATAATAAAACTCTGCAGCAGTTCAGCCGCAGAGTATTTCATATATATGTCATCCTGTACGAATGTGAATTGTTTTTCAACGGGGCATAAGCCTCATCAGCTCAGTGTGCTGTTTTCAGTTTTCCGTAATTCATGGAAAAAGCGAGTATTCCGTATGTGACTGCGAACTGAGCACCGGCAAACATTGTTATCTGGATCAGTGCCATGTATTTGATATCCTCCTTTCAGGACCTCTTATAATACTCCGTGTTTTTATAAAATCAAGTCCTGATCTGAATGTAATGGCTTACAGAATAAACTGACACATACATGGGAATACTGTGCTGTCAAATACGGAGAAACATCATAAAAACATGTTCATCATACTGTCCGCAACATACCCGGCCGGTCAAAAAAAGCACAGATCCTTCAGCGATCTGCATTCAGACAGACCGGAAACTGTGCTCTTTAGTTGTTTAAAATTTTGTCATAACAAAATAAGGACTGTAGAATTACTTGAGAACTTTTTCCTCGTATGCGAACAGTTAAAGTTCGATCCGCTCCGGGAATGCTTCAAGTCTCATGATGCCCCACATCTTATCGATATACGCGAGCGTATAGTAGTTCTCATAGTAGTGATAATAGAACGCTCCCCGCAGTGTCATATGATAGATCCCCTGCTCTTTTTTCAGGAAGCCGAGCAGCTGCGCCAGAATGAATTCCGCGCCATACATCTGATCCAGGGAAACACCGAAGAATCTTTGGAAATCCTGAGGATCCAGATGCGTGCTGTACAGTGTCCAGAACAGCCAGTAGACCATTCTCTGCCTCCGGGTAAACCGGATGGTCAGTGATGTCGGAAGCTTTCCTTCAGCGATCCGCTTGCAGTATTCGTCAACGGAAAATGTATTGATCTTGAACTGGTCTCTCAGCAGTGTTGCGGCGGAACATCCGAAACCGAGAAAGCTCTCCCTCGTCATGGAAGAATATACGGCATTCTTCTCTTTTGCGAACGTCCAGATCGATGTACGCTGATAGCCTTTGGCAAGACAGTAATTCGTTATTCCGTCCAGCAGTGCATGTTTCTCCTGCTTGGACATTGCTTTAAGCTTGCTGTCGGTGAATGTAAAATCAATGAACGGATATACCGCGACATGATTGGCTCCGTGACCGAATGCCGTTTCAACATCTTCTTCCAGTTCATAGAGCGTCTGTGAGGGAAGCGCAAAGATCAGGTCCATGGATACCGTTTCAAACGGGACTGCTTCAAGAGCCTCTTTCATTGCTTTGATGTCAACGGTCCGTCTGCCGAGAATATCCTGGTATTTATCATGGAATGACTGGATGCCGATACTGATGCGGGTAACGCCTGCTTCCTTCAGTTCTTTCAGTACCGGTTCCCTCACATCATCAGGATGCAGTTCCAGTCCGATCCCGTCCGTAATGATAAAGTGTCTGTTTACTTCATCGATGATCTCTTTCAGACGGGCGTGCGCAAGCGCAGGCGTACCGCCGCCGAAATACAGGCTTGTCACTTTTTTTCTGCCCTGGTATGTATTTCCGACATTTCTGATCTCTTCCAGCAATGCGTCGATATACCGGTCACATGTTTCTTTCCGGTACACGGTCTTGCAGTACGGACAGAATGAACAGATGCTGCGGCAGAACGGGATATGGATATAGAGACCGAGATTATCGCAGTCCCCGTATGGAAGCACTTCATCATAGGACGGTGTAAATGTAAAGGGACGCAGAGAGCGTGTCAGCCAGTCCCTTGTCAGATCTGTAATGATACTCATATGCGCTCCTTATATGTATTTCAGATAGGTTCCCAGCATTTCCGCGATCACCGGGACGTTTCCGGAGAACAGCAGTGTATACTCTGCCACAAAGAAGTATCCGCACTGTTCACACAGTCCGGGCACATCGATGCACCTGCCGCACGTACTGATCTTCCCGTCTTCTATGACAACACACTGCCAGCATGGTGTCGGGAATGAATTGTCGATGATATACGGGAATGCGCTCTTGAGATTGAATACCGGCAGGCCCCGCTTCATCATCTCTTCAATGACTGCACAGCATTCCTGTTTCTCTTCCCTGCTCAGTGCAAGCTCTTTCGTATCGGGATACGGGGTATGGAAGTTGAAAGAGACTGCCCTGACATTTTTCAGGTGCTTTGCCGCATAGCAGACATCCCTGATCGTATGCTTGTTGATCTGATTGACTGCCATGTAGAAGCATATATTGTCTGCCGTGGCATTCCTGATATTCTCCATGATCGTGTCATACGTATCCCCGCGGATCATGTTATGGCGTTTCCTGTCTCCGTCAAGGCTCAGCAGGATCAGGTCCGCTTCCGGAACATCGATCGGGAATGTACCGTTCGTCACGATATTGACGATCAGGAATCCCATCCGTTTTGCCTCGATGACAAGATCACGGACAGTCAGTTCCCCGTCCCTCCACAGCAGTGTTTCACCGCCGCAGAAAAACAGGATCCTGATCCCCATATCGTACAGTGTCCGCATCTCACCGTGAACCTTTTCATACGGATGCATCACGGAAGTAATATTATTGACGGAACAGTGCCTGCAGGAAAGATTGCATCTGTCGGTGATGATGACGGTACCGAGGATCGGATCTTTCTTCCTGAACAGTACAGTCTTTGCGCCGAATGCGGCAAGTTCCAGAAATGAGCTCGTTTTCATAAAGCCTCCGTTTCATGAATCAGGCCATTCTGCTTCATGTATTTTCTGATCACTTCAATATCAAATGAAGATACCATCCTGCCGTCCATCGGATCGAGCAGACGGTAATGCTGGGAAAGCAGGTTCTGCTGGATGCGGTAACCGCTATGTTCTTCGATATCGCGCCACCAGACCTTTCCGCCCATCGTTTTCGGATATAGCACATCCGTGTCATCAAATGATACAGCGCGGATCATGTCCGACAGCTCACCGCCGAATTCATTGCCGAGGATCTGGCTGCGGGAAAAGATCACAGCCAGCGCGATACACTCCGGCCAGGACAGCTTTCTTCTGCCCTTCTCCGTTTCTACCAGCGTCTTCTTCGACATGCCGAGTATCTGTGCCATCTGATCCTGTGAAAACCCGAATTCAGCCCGGACAAGCCTGCATTCATTGCTCAGTACATTGATCAGTTCTTCCTTTTTCATAACAGTTATTTTCTCTCTTATAGTGTAATTTTACACCACATAAGACTGCTCTGCAAGAGATCGGGGCATATGAAAAGACAGGGACGGACCCTGCCTCCTGTATTGTGATCAGATGCAGACACCGTCGATCAGAACGAGTCTGACTTCGGATGTCACTTCAAACGGACTGCCTTCGTAGACAACGATATCGGCGTCCTTGCCTGCTTCGAGCGATCCTACCCTGTCCGCGATCAGCAGATGTTCTGCCGGATTGATGGTGATCGCCTTCAATGCTTCATAAGGATCCATGCCTGCTTTGACAGCCAGGCCTGCATAGATCGGGAGATATTCTTCCAAAGCAAACGGATGGTCTGTCACGATGGATACATGGCATCCTTTTGCTGCAAGAACACCGGGTGTTTCCCAGGACTTGTACTGCAGCTCATATTTGGACGCATGGGTAAATGTCGGTCCTACAGCCATCATATACTGTTTGTTCTCCGCAAGCTTATCAGCGATCAGGTGTCCTTCCGTGACATGTTCAAGCGTGAGGTCAACATCGAATTCCTTTGCCAGACGGATCGCTGTCAGAATATCGTTTGCCTGGTGCGCATGTGCCTTCAGAGGGATCTCTTTTTTGAGCACCGGGATCAGTGACTCATATTTCAGATTGAACGGCGGCTTCTTTGTAATGTCATCTCCGGCTGCTTCTTTCTTCAGCATGTATTCCCTGGCCTGATACATGATGTCGCGGAAACGGGCTGCTACAGACATACGGGAGCTCGCGTTTTTGTTCTGGTAGCAGCGCTTCGGATTCTCACCGAATGCGCATTTCATGGCAACGGGATCCTTGACGATCATGTCATCCACACATACACCGTGCAGCTTGACCGCGATCCATGTGCCGCCCAGGACATTCGCGCTTCCGGGGCCTGCCGCAACAGTCGTAATGCCTGCTTTCGCTGCTGTGGGAATGCTTGCATCAAACGGGTTGAAGCTGTCGATCCCGCGTACTTCCGGTGAGCAGATGTCATTCATTTCGTTATAGTCATGGCCTTCAAAACCGATGCCTGTGCCGGAAACACCGATGTGGCTGTGCGCATCGATGAAGCCGGGATATACATCCAGGCCGGATGCGTCAAACACATCCCCGTCCGGTGCCAGGTCCATTCCGATCGCCTTGATCTTACCGTTTTCGATCAGGATGTCCGCGATGTACGGTTCCCTGTTGACCATGTCATGAATTCGTCCGTTTTTGATCAGTGTCATAATTTAAATCCTCTTTTCTATCCTGTTTTTTAAAAAGCTGCAGTCCGCAGCTTTGTAATTATGCTTCTGTCTTCCAGAGTCCGTGCAGATTGCAGTATTCGTAAACTTCGTTTACTTTCTCATCCTCTGCCACTTCAACATGAGGCTTCTGTCCCGGTTCAAGAGTTACGATACGGAAGCTGTTGTCTGTTACCAGTGCGACCCACTGAATGTAATGTGCATCGATCATCGGATGATCAACCGATCCGACATTCACGATCAGCTTGCCGTCTTCTCTTGTGACGACAGGTACATGCTTTTCAGTCGCGCCGTCAGTCGTGTTGGCTTTCAGCTCTTCCATCGGTTCTCCGCAGCACTTTGTAGGGCATGCACTGTCAGCCAGGGTAACGACCATCTTTCCGCAGCCCTTGCAGCGCAGTACTTTGAATTCTTTCATGATAAAACTCCTCCTGCATCCATTATGAGCGATGTTTGAAAACTTCGCAATTGTTATTCAACACTCTTCAGTGATTCCACCATTTCGATCGACTGCAGCCTCCGTCGCATGAAGAAGTTCACCAGCATGCCGAACAGGATCGTCATGAAGAACGAGATCACATTGCTGGAAGGATCGACCGTCCTTCCGAACATGACATAGTCCATTTCGACCTGTCTCATGATGAAATGGTGCAGGATCTGTCCGATCGGAATGCCCGCCAGAGCTCCCAGGCCGGTCAGGACATTGTTCTCCTTGAAGATGTAATTCTGTACTTCACCTTTCCGGAAGCCGAGGACCTTGAGCGTTGCGATCTCACGCTGACGTTCACTGATATTGATATTGGTCAGGTTGCCCAGTACGACAAATGCCAGGGACATCGAAGATATGATCAGTGCCCAGACGATCAGGTCAAGGCTGTTGACCATGGATTTGAAATTCTCGAGTATGGTGTCATAGAACTGTACGCCGCTGACCCTGTCATCCTTAACGATGCGTTTCTGGAATGCCCTGCTGACTTCAACGTCTCCGTCAATATCGACCATCAGGGTATCCATACTGATCGTGCTTCCGAACACTTTGCTGTAATACGCCTGCGTCATGAACATGTAGTGCTGGATATACATCTCGGTAACAGCAGCGATCCTGACTTCCTTCCTGATCCCGGTCTTGCTTTCGACAATAATACTGTCCCCTGCCTTCAGTCCGAGGTTTTCCGCCAGTTTCTCATTGATGATCACACCGTCGTCATCCGGTAAGATCGGTTCATGTCCGACTCTTGTTCTCAGGTTATAACAGGACTGTATCATTTCCGGTTTCTCGAATACCTGTACGTTGACGGTCTCTTCAAGCGTGTCATGTCCGTTGACCGCAATGGCACTGTAGCTGCCTGCAATCACTGCCGAGGAAACTTCTTTCTGTTTCAGCAAATCATTCTTCAGTACATCCATCTCGCTCGGCTTCAGCCCTTCCGCGTGTACCTGTCCTTCGAACAGCTGCAGCTCATCAAACTGGATGTCGACCATCCCGTTGATCGAGTCGCTGATGCCGAAGCCTGTGATCAGCAGTGCCGTGCATCCGGCAACGCCGATCACTGTCATGATCAGTCTCTGCTTGTAGCGGAACAGGTTTCTCATGGTGATCTTCCAGGAGAAACTGAGTCTGTTCCAGAGCGGTCCGATCCGCTCGATCAGGGCAGTCTTGCCGAGTTTCGGTGACTTCGGACGCAGCAGCTGCGAAGGAACATCGTTCATATCGTTCCGGCAGACATACCATGTCGTCGCCAGCATGACCGCAAGGAATCCCACAGCCGACATCACGATCAGCCGCCATGGCATAAAGATCTTCATCGGCGGCAGGATATACATCATCTTCCATGCCGTATAAATGATGTACGGGAAAATAGCCAGACCAAGCACGGTACCCAGTACTGTCCCCAATACGGTAGCCATACCGGCATATGTCAGATATTTCATCGAGCACTGAAGCCTGCTGTATCCAAGTGCCCGCATGATGCCGAGCTGTGATCTCTGTTCGTCGATCATACGCGTCATCGTAGTCAGGCATACCAGTGCCGCGACCATGAAGAAGAACATCGGGAATACCGCGCCGATCGCCCGCATCTGTTCTACGGTGTTTTTGTATGTCTTCGACGCGTAATGCTGGGATCGGTCAAGGACCGTCCAGCTGCCGTCTTCCAGGTCATCGATGTCCTGCTGTGCCTTATCGAGTTCTTCCTTTGCGTCAGCCAGCTCCTGGAGACCGTCTTTCCTGGCGTCCTCCAGTTCCTTCTCCGCATCCTCCAGATCTTTCTCGGCGTCCTTCAGCTTCTGTCTGTTTTCATCGATCTCATTCCAGCCGTCATTGATCTCTTTCTGTGCTTTCTCGACCTCTTCAGCCAGTTCTGCCGCCGCATTGATCGTTGCCATATAAGCCTTGTCCAGCGTGTCATGCGCATCATCAAGGGTTGCTTTTCCTTCCGCAAGACCTTGATCGATCATCCGTTTATTGTTGTTGAGTTCAGTGATCTGAGCCTGCAGAGAGGCGATCTGTTCATCGATCTGATCAGCCTCGATGCCCTGTTCCTTCAGCTGTGCGACAACACCTGCCCTGGTGTTCTCCAGGGCTGTTTTCTGAGCATCCAGGCCGGCTATCGTCTGGTCGATGTTTTCATATGCAATACCCTGTTCCTGCAGGGAAGCGATCACGCCTTCACGCTGTTCTGCGAGTCCTGCCCTCTGCTGTTTCAGGGCTTCAACTGTTTCACTGATATGATCGGGATCGACACCCTGTTCTGTCAGCTGTGCCCGCACAGCATCACGCTGTGCTTCCAGAGCTGCTTTCTGTGCTTCCATTCCGGGAATGCCGTCCATTGCTGCGATCGCAGCGTCCAGCTGGGCCAGGCCTGCCGCAGCAGTCTCCAGCTGTGTGACCGACTCATCGATCTTTGCAATTCCGGCATCGATCATGACGATGCCTTCTTTAGCCTCTGTCAGCTGTTGTCTGGCTTCATTGATCTGCGCGATACCCTTGTCGATCTCATCCAGTCCTTCCTTGGCCTGCTGCAGTGACTTGATGCCTTCCTTGATCTGTTTGATGCCGTTGTCGATCTCTTCCTTCAGCGCAAGATACTCCGCTTCCTTCTCGTAATACTCGGATTCGCCTTCCTTCAGCTTCTCCCTGCCCTTTTCGATCTCAGCCCGGGCATCGGCGATCTGCTGGTATCCGTCAGTTTCACTGTCATCCAGTTCCTTCTGCGCATCCTTCAGTTTCTGAACGCCGTCTTCCAGTTCCTGCCAGCCATCAGCGATCTCCTGCTTTGCGTCAGCGATCTCCTGCTCAGCATCTGCGATCTCTTCATCGAATTCCTTTTTGCCATCATAGTATTCCTGCCAGCCGTCATTCAGTTCCTTATACGCTTCCTCAAGGACCTCATCATGTCTGTGCATGACCTGTGTCGTACCGAAATCCTCGATCTCTTCCTTGACACGGCTGCAGTATTTTTCATAAGCGTCATAAAAGGATTCATACGAAACGCCTTCTTTCGTCAGCACATTGACTTCCACATCGTAATCTATGACAAACGCTTCTTCGGGAATATAAAGATAAGTCTGGATATACTGGTTTGCCAGCGTGCTGTTTTCCTTTGTCATGTTCAGGTACAGCGGCGTATCGATCAGGCCGACGACCGTGACCGTATCGACATCCAGCCAGTCATCCAGATCGTTTTCCGGTCTGGAAATACGCAGTACAGTACCGACCGGATATCCCGGTTCCATGTCAGTACCGCCCTCAGACAATACTTCATTTTTCTTTTGAGGAAGCCTTCCCTCCACCAGGTCAAACAGGTTGATCTGACTGTCCGGATCATAGGAATGGATCCTTGTAATGATGCTTGTGGAGCCGGCTGCCGCGTTGACATCAACGAATTTGGAGCCTTCCGCGTATGCCACTTCTTCCAGTCCGGAGATGGCTTTGATATCTTCTTCATCAAAGCCGTAATCAGAGTAGATCGTAATATCCTTGAGGCGGACCCTGTCGGAATATGTATCGACATTGTCTGCCATGATCGTTGAAGATGAAGAAACGCCCACGAAAAAAGCTACTCCGATCGTGACGATCGCAGTCAGTGAAAAAAACCTGCCTTTTGTCGCTCTGATCAATCTCAGAATATCTTTTTTCAGTGTACGGGGCATTTTTTACCACTCAATCGTTTCAATGTCCTGCGGATGTTCATTGACCTCTGCTGAGATGATCTTTCCGCTCTTCACGCGGAAAACACGGTCACCCATCGGGCACAGGGCAAGATTATGCGTAATGATGATCACCGTCATGCCGTGTGTCCGGCATGTTTCCTGCAGCAGCTTCAGGATCTGCTTGCCGGTCACATAGTCCAGCGCGCCGGTCGGTTCATCACAAAGAAGGAGCTTCGGGTTTTTGGCAAGCGCCCTTGCGATCGCAACACGCTGCTGCTCGCCGCCTGAAAGCTGTGAAGGAAAATTATTCATACGGTCACCGAGTCCGACCTGTTCCAGTACTCTGGCAGGATCCAGCGGATCTTTGCAGATCTCAACTGCCAGTTCCACATTTTCCAGAGCCGTCAGATTCTGCACCAGGTTATAGAACTGGAAAACAAAGCCGATATCATATCTGCGGTAATCCGTCAGCTCGGCCTCATTCATCTGATCGACTCTTGAACCGTCCACAATGATCTCGCCGTCCGTGCATGTGTCCATGCCTCCCAGAATATTCAGGATCGTGCTTTTTCCTGCTCCGGAAGCACCGGCGATCACGATAAACTGTCCTTTTTCAATATCAAAGTCCACGCCGTCAAGAGCGCGGATGTCTACTTCGCCGACATGGTATACCTTGGTTACATCATGAAATTCAATATAGCTCATATCCGTCCTCTTTAACTATATTATTTTATCAATCATCGGGCCTGTTTGGTACTGTCTGAACAAAATTAACAAATTGATATGCCGCGTGAAAGTTATGAAGACACTGTTGTTCCGAAAGAAAAGAGACCGTATCACACGGCCTCGTTTTCAAATTCAGCTTTTGTATACCTTTCCGTCCTTCATGACGAACTTTACATGGTTCATCGTTTCAAAGTCTTCCAGAGGGTCTCCGTCAAACGCCGTGATATCAGCGTATTTGCCCGGGGTGATCGTTCCGATCTCATCGATCATCCGGATCATTTCAGCATTCCGGCTGGTCGCGCTGTGCAGGATATAGACCGGCGGCAGACCGGCTTCCTTCATCAGCTGGAATTCCCTTGTCTGCATGCCGTGATAGTTGCCCGGTGTTCCTGCATCGGTACCGAACGCGATCTTCACGCCTGCCTCCAGACATTTTTTCAGGTTGGTATAGTGGTTTGCAATGCATCTGGCTGCCTTTGCGACATTCTCCGGATGAATTCCGGATTCAACACCGTTGTCTACGATCGCCTTGGCGGCAATGATCGTCGGGATCAGATAGGTACCGGTATCAGCCATCATCCGGATTGCTTCATCATCCATCAGCATGCCGTGTTCGATCGTTGTGACGCCGGCACGCATTGCCCGTTTCATGCCTTCCGCGCCATGCGCATGCACGGATGACAGACGGCCTCTTGTATTGGAGATCTCAAAGATCGCACGGAATTCCTCTTCGGTAAACTCGGGAGCACCCGGCTCGTCGCCTAACGACATAACACCGCCGGTCCCCATGACCTTGACCTGATCGGCACCGTATTTGAAGATCTGACGGACTGCCTTTCTGCAGTCATCGGGAGAATCGCAGACAAATGCGCCATAGGAGACATCCGGATGCACGTCCAGCGGGAAGCGGGAATCCGCATGGCCGCCCGTTGCGGTGATCACCTTGCCGGATGTGATCATTCTCGGACCGTCTACCCTGCCGGCATTGATCGCCTTCTTCAGGGCAACGTCCTCAAAGTTTTCACTGCCTTCATCGCGGATCGTCGTAAAGCCTGCCAGCAGGTCTGTCTGCGCGTTCAGCAGAGCATTGATCGTCAGGTCAGCAGTTGTCCGGTAGCCCGGTTCTTCTTTTGTCCCGCCGTTTGATGTGGTATGCAGGTGTCCGTCGATCAGGCCGGGCATGACGAATTTGTCATTGAGGTCGATCACTTTGGCATTGTCTGTGTTCACGTCATTCTGGGAACATACGGAAACGATCCTGCTGTCCTCCACGACAACAGCCATATTTTCCAGAACATCATCATTTTCCGCAGTAAACAGCTTACCGCAGAGCAGTACTTTTTTCATATCCATTTAACTCCTTTCGGTTATCCTATCAGAAAAACATCAGGCGTGAGTTCCATGAGGGACATCTGACAGAAGGAATCCTGTTTCTTTTATGAAAGAAAACAGGATCCTTTTCACTCAGCATCCGGCAGGAACACCGAAGGAATAAAAAAACGGAATGGATTTGATCCACTCCGCTGCTCAATATGCGATTACTTTCTCAGACCGAGCTTCTGAACGAGTTCACGATAACGGTTGAAGTCTGTTCTGGACAGATAGGAAAGCAGCTGCTTTCTCTGACCGACCATCTTCATCAGACCTCTTGCGGAAGAGTAGTCCTTCTTGTTGATCTTCAGGTGTTCAGTCAGACGGTTGATCTTTTCTGTCAGCAGGGCAACCTGTACCTCAACAGAACCTGTGTCGCCTTCCTTCAGACCGAATTCTTTGACAATACGTGCAATCGTTTCCTTTTCAAGCATAATTTTATCCTCCTGTTATGCAATGTCGTTTCAATCCGAGACCGGCGTCAGAGGACTCGCGCGTCCCAGAATGAAAGCTATGAAATAATATCACACCATTGGGCTTAATACAATCAGAAAATTATACGTTTTTATCAGCAGGATATCTTTGATTCTGATATACTAATGAACATTGAGGGGTAAATGGATATGGCTAGGACTGCCTTTGATTCAAATCAGTATCTGAAGCTTCAAAGAGACAAGATTCTGGAACGCATCAGCATCTTTGACGACAAGCTCTATCTGGAGTTCGGCGGCAAGATGTTTGAAGACTTTCATGCCGCGCGGGTTCTTCCCGGATATGAGCCGAACAATAAGATCAGGCTGCTGACTGAACTGAAGGATCATGTTGAACTGATCCTCTGCATCAACGCAAACAGTATTGAACGTTCCAAAAGCAGAGGTGATCTCGGCATCAGTTATGATCAGGAACTGCTTCGTTCCATCGATGCCTTTGTCGCACTTGGTCTGTATGTCGGCAGTGTCGTCATCACACAGTATGAACATCAGCCCAAGGCTGATCAGTTCATGCACCAGCTGAAGAACGACGGCATCAGGTGCTACAGACACTATCCGATCCCCGGCTATCCGACCGATGTCGACTTCATCGTTTCACAGGAAGGCCTGGGAAAAAATGATTATATTGAAACATCCAGAAATCTGATCGTTGTAACAGCTCCGGGACCGGGTTCCGGCAAAATGGCTACCTGCATCTCACAGCTCTACCATGATCAGCTGCACGGCATCAAATCAGGCTATGCGAAGTTTGAAACATTCCCTGTGTGGAATCTGCCGCTGCACCATCCGGTCAACCTGGCATATGAAGCTGCCACGGCAGACCTGAACGACATCAACATGATCGATCCGTATCATCTTGAGGCATACGGGAAAACAGCCGTCAATTACAACCGTGACGTTGAGATCTTCCCTGTGCTCAACCGGATCATCGAACGCATCATGACGAAGTCCCCTTACAGGTCTCCGACAGATATGGGCGTCAACATGGTGGGCTTCTGCATCACCGATGATGAAGCCGCAAAAGAAGCAGCCAAGGCTGAGATCATCCGCAGGTACTATCAGACGCTTGTCGATGTCAAAGCGGAGCGCGTCCAGGAAGCTTCCATTCACAAGATCGAACTGCTCATGAATGAGCTGGATATCACATCTTCAGACCGCAAGGTCACGGTCGCCGCAAGAGAGAAAGCACAGCTGACAGGTGAGCCTGCCATGGCCGTTGAACTGCCGGACGGCAGGATCGTTACAGGAAAGACCTCTTCCCTTTTCGGACCTTCCGCCGCAGCCATCATCAACTCCCTGAAGGCACTGGGCAATATAGACAAGGAAACTCTGCTCATCGAGCCGTTCTATGTCAAGCCGATCCAGGAACTGAAGATCAACAATCTCGGCAATCACAATCCGAGACTGCACTCCGATGAACTGCTGATCGCGCTGGCGATCACTGCCAAGACAAACAAGCATGCGGCTGCCGCTATGGCACAGCTGCCCTTCATGAAAGGATCAGAAGCACACTCGACAGTTGTCCTGCCGGAAGAAGACGCGAATGTCTTCCGCAAACTGGGCGTCAACGTCACCTTCGATCCTGTCTATCAGCATAAAAAACTGTATCATCCCAAATGAGATCCGGCCGGATCTCATTTTTTCTGCAGCACCTGCAGAAATAACCGGAGAATGGTCCCGGATACAGAAAAATGAGGGCGGTACGTCCTCATTCCTGTGAATATCAATGATCTGATGATTAGATCGTGATCCTGTCTGAGCGCTTAGCGGAACAGGTGTCTGATGAATTCGATCAGACTTGTCTGATGCTTATCGGATCTTGCTACATAACCCATGCGTTCAGCTTCGAACCAGTTCGGTGATACTTTTACTTCGTTATTTGAATAAAGCGGATACATTGCCAGCATATATTTCCCCTCCATTTATTTACTTGTGCTTTACACCTATATAATAGCTGATATCAAATCGCTTACAATGGATTGGAAACATGATATTTATGCTTTTATTTGTGCTGATAGCACATATAGATTGTATAATAGGCAAAGAAAGAGGTGTTTTATGGGATATACGATCGAAGATCTGATGAGCAGTTCACAGGATAAATACGAAATCACCTTTGTGGCAGGACAGAAAGGATGGGCAAATTCCATCAGCTGGATCCTTTTGATCGAAGATATCAACGCTCTGCGCAATTTCAAGGGAAAAGACCTCGCGATCACGACAGGATTCGGGTTTGACAAAGAATCGAAGCTTCTTGCGCTCGTCGGTCTGCTTGTCAAACTGCGTGCCTCCGGCCTGATCATTAATACCGGGATGTATATTCATGAGATCCCGCAGTCTGTCATCGACATATGCAACGAGAACGATCTTCCGCTCCTGACAGTACCATGGCATATCCAGTTGTTTGATATGATCAAGGATCTCAATATCCGTGTGCTTCTGCAGGGCATGGCTGACGAACAGATCTCGGCATCTTTTATCGAAGCCATTGAGAAACCGAAAAACAGTTCTTATCGTACGGATCTGCTGCCCTACTTTGATGTAGACGGTGACTTCCGGGTCTTTGCCCTGGAAACAGGTGACCTGGACACGATGGATACGGTCGAAAGACGGCGGCTGAGCTTCCAGATCCAGATCTACCTTGAAAGCATCTCGCATAACGCCAACTTTTTCTATTACGATTCCTGTTTTGTCGTTGTCGTCAACAATGTACCGGAAAGCGTTCTCCATGAGATCATTGATTCATTTAAGCGCCGCGTGGAACAGAGAATGCCGATGCAGAAACTGGCAGTCGGTGTCGGCAGTGTCGTGAAAGATCTGGACAACCTGACGTACAGCTATAAGAGAGCCCGTGCCGCTTCCAGGAAAGCGCTGATCTCCGGAGAAAGAGTCGTCTGGTTCGATGACATGGATACGGAACGTCTGCTGTATCTGATCAGTGATCCGTTCCTGATCAAAGAAATGGGCTCGGATCTTTTACAGCCGCTGATCGATTATGATGAGAAAAACAGCAGTGATTATGTCAGGATGCTGGAGATATATCTGCGCACTAACGGCAGTATCCAGGAAACAGCGTCACAGATGTACCTGCACCGGAATACTGTGATCTACCGCATGAATAACATCAAAAAACTACTGAACAGTGACCTGGATTCAACAGAAGAAAAAATGAAATATCTGGTCGCGTGCCGGCTTTTGTGCCTGAGTGATCAGTGATATGAGCTTTAACAACGACTGATCCTGACCGGTTTCCGTTCCGGACATATCAATACTCACGAAAAGAAGATCCGCATGTCCGGATCTTCTTTCATGAACTTCATATGATCGTCCCTCTCAGTGAGAGACCATATACCTGGTGATCGAAGCGCACCTGACAGCCGCTTCCTGCACAAACTCTGCGAAAGACATATCCGCAGAGCCGTCCGCTTTATCGGAGATCGCCCGTATGATCACAAACGGTATTTTGTTCTGACAGCATACCTGCGCGATCGCGCCGCCTTCCATCTCACAGCATAATCCGCCGAACCGTCCGGAAATGGACGCTTTCTGCTCAGCAGAGGAAATGAACTGGTCACCGGTACAGACACGTCCTTCGAACACATGTACCTCCGGTGCGCATTGTTTT
Organism: Solobacterium sp.; assembly: GCA_017421125.1. Classification (GTDB taxonomy): domain Bacteria; phylum Bacillota_I; class Bacilli_A; order Erysipelotrichales; family Erysipelotrichaceae; genus Bulleidia. Next base: position 36,030 of record JAFOMZ010000173.1, on the reverse strand, counting down.
ACAGCATCAACAGCCAGTGCGCGCATATGCGGGTCAGCTGTCAGTGAAGGTGAACCGATCCCGTCCAGTTCACCTGCGGCGTATCCCAGAGGGGTCAGATCGAAATCATGCTGGACCGCGTCGGTGGATACGACGATATCACCGATATCGATCGCGGCATCCAGTGATCCGGCTACACCGGTATTGATGATACGGTCAGTTCCGAACACATTGATCAGCAGCTGTGCGCATGTGCCTGCGTTGACCTTGCCGATCCCGCACTTCACGATGACTGCCTGCTGACCGTCCAGTGATCCTTCGCAGAATTCCATGCCTGCGATCGTTGTTGATACGGCATCCCTGAGTTCCCTTTTCAGGGAATCTACTTCCTGATCCATCGCGCCGATGATCCCTGTTTTCATAGTTCCTCCATAATCAGTTTCAAGCATATCCGCTGCCGGGGACAGACATCAGTCCAGGAATTCCTCCAGCACGGTGTTGAGGATCTCCAGACCCTCCGGTGTACAGCGCACAGTACCGTCTGTCACAACGAGCATGTTCTGTGCAATCAGCTTTTCCAGCTGTTTTTCATATACAGATACAAATGATCTGCCGAAGCATTCTTCAAAGCGTTTCAGGGACATCCCGCGCTTCATGCGCAGTCCCATCATGACCATTTCAAACATCTCATCCCTTTCGCTCAGGGGAATGGTCTCACGCTTCAGAGGATCAAGGAGGTACTCCTTCAGATCCTTTGTGTTGTCATAACGGAAGCCGGAAGCTTTGCCGCTGGCACCCATGGAGATCCCATGGAAGTTCCGGTATTCCCAATACGCGGTATTGTGACGTGAGTACATACCGCTGCGGGCAAAGTTGGAGATCTCATACTGCTCATATCCTGCGGATTCCAGTGTACGTACGATCCACTCGTACATATCCGCTTCCAGTTCTTCATCACAGGGTTGATATCCTCGTTTTGCGAATACAGTATGTTCCTCGATCGTCAGGGAATACAGGGACAGATGCGACGGCCGCATATCCAGCGCGTCCTTCACGCTTTCCTGCAGGTCCTCCATCGTCTGGCCGGGCAGTGAATACATGATGTCCAGCGACAGGTTGGTGATCCCCCTGCTTCTGAGCAGTTCCATCGTATGTCTGACATCCCCGGCTGTATGGTGACGGTTCATGAGCGCAAGCATCCGGGGATCAGATGTCTGATAACCGATGCTGGCACGGTTGATGCCATGCCGGGCAAGGATGTCCGCCTTTTCTTCCGTCAGCGTCTCCGGGTTGACTTCGATGGTATATTCACAGCCATCCCCACAGTATCCATCCAGCATGCCAAGCAGCCTCTCCAGCTGCTCAGGCACCAGGCATGTCGGTGTTCCGCCGCCGATATAGACCGTTTCCTGCGGTACACGGATGTCCTTCAGGAACAGCTCCTTTTCCAGCGCGTCAAGCCATTGGGAGGCTGACTGTTCGCGATAGAGCGTCCTGCAGAAGTCACAGTAAAAACAGATCGTCCGGCAGAACGGTACATGCACATAAAGATGGCGGATCCCGTTATCCTTCATCATCATTGACGGAAAGCACAGCCATGAACGCTTCCTGCGGAATGACGACAGAGCCGACCGCCTTCATGCGCTTCTTTCCTTCCTTCTGCTTTTCAAGCAGCTTTTTCTTTCTTGAAATATCACCGCCGTAGCACTTGGCAAGCACGTTTTTGCGCAGTGATTTGATATTGGTCCTGGCAATGACCTTGCCGCCGACAGCTGCCTGTACAGGGATCTCAAACTGCTGCTTGGGGATCAGTTCCTTCAGCCTGACAGTGATCTGGCTTCCGCGGCGGTATGCGTCGCCTCTGTGCACGATGACAGACAGCGCGTCCACCGGTTCCCCGTTGAGCAGGATATCCATCCTGACAAGGTCTTCCTTACGGTATCCGATGATCTCATAGTCCAGGGAAGCGTATCCTTTGGAACATGACTTCAGCCGGTCAAAGAAATCAAAGATGATCTCGGACAGCGGAAGCTCGTATGTGATCATGTTTCGACCCGTATCGATAACTTCCATGGACTGATAGATCCCGCGCTTGTTCTGGCAGAGATCCATGACAGCGCCGATATACGTATCCGGCACCATGATATCAGCCTTGACGTATGGTTCCTCCAGATGATCGATCTTCGAGAAGTCCGGCATCTTTGCCGGGTTATCTACGGCGATCATCGTACCATCACTGAGATAGCAGTGATAGATAACAGAGGGAGCCGTTGCGATCAGGTCGAGGTTGTATTCACGTTCCAGACGTTCCTGGATGACATCCATATGGAGCAGTCCCAGGAAGCCGCAGCGGAAACCGAAGCCCAGGGCCTGCGATGTTTCCGGTTCATATACCAGTGAAGCATCATTGAGCTTGAGCTTATCCAGCGCATCACGGAGGTCTCCGTACTTCTGGGCATCACTGGGATACAGACCGCAGTAGACCATCGGGTTCATGCGGCGGTAGCCTTCCAGAGGCTCTGCTGCAGGACGCGCGGCAGAAGTGACGGTATCACCTACCATGACATCCTGGATGGATTTGATGGATGCCGCAAACCATCCGACATCACCGCATCCGAGTGTCCTGAGGGGAACCTCACGCGGATTGCGGATACCTGCTTCCAGTACTTCATATTCAGCACCGGTCGCCATGAAGCGGATCTTGTCCCCGACGCTCAGGGAGCCTTCCCTGATCCTGACCAGGGCGATGACGCCCCTGTAGGGATCGTAGAACGAATCGAACACGAGTGCCTGCAGCGGAGCGGAAGGATCTCCTCCCGGCGCAGGGATCGACCTGACGATCTGTTCCAGCACCTGGTCGACATTCATACCCGTACGGGCAGAGATCATCGGTGCTTCCGAGCAGTCCAGACCGATGATGTTCTCGATCTCATGCTTCACAAAGTCAGGCTGGGCATTGTTCATGTCGATCTTGTTGATGACAGGCAGGATCTCCAGGTTGTTGTCCAGTGCCAGATACGTATTTGCCAGTGTCTGTGCCTGGACGCCCTGTGTCGCATCGACTACCAGGACTGCACCTTCACAGGCGGCGAGCGATCTGGAGACTTCATAGCTGAAGTCCACATGACCCGGTGTATCGATCAGGTTGAACAGATAATCATGTCCGTCCTTGCTGTGATAGCTCAGCTGGACAGCATTCAGTTTGATCGTAATGCCTCGTTCACGTTCAAGTTCCATGTCATCCAGCAGCTGGTTTTTCATATCGCGCTGCTGGACCGTATCGGTCATTTCCAGGATACGGTCTGCCAGGGTGGACTTGCCGTGATCGATATGGGCAATAATACAGAAGTTGCGAATATATTTCTGATCCATTGATGACTCCTATTCAAATACATGGCCGGGGAGATTTCTTCCCGCGCCGTTGGCGAATGCGTCGGCACTCATCCTGCTTTTTCCTTCAGGCTGCAGTTCCAGTACTCTGAGGATACCTCCCCTGCAGGCGACCTCCATCGCGTGATCCCTGAAGCCAAGCACCGTACCGGGTGCTGCATCGGTTTCACAGATCTGTTTCCTGACCTTGATGAACTTCATGCGTTTTCCGTCGAGCAGACCGTATGCAAGCGGCCAGTCTGTCAGGGCACGGATATGGTTATAAACTTCATTGATATCTTCGTCCGCAAAGTGGACCTGTTCATCTTCCTTGGAAATATTGCGTGCGATCACGACCTGTGTCTCATCCTGCGGCTCGCCTTCCAGCTTTCCTTCCAGATAGAGCGGGAGCGATTCTTTCAGCAGGGCACAGGAAGCGTCCTGCAGCTTCTCATACATTTCCGATGTTGTCTCCTCCGGACCGATCGGTACTTCCGTCCTGGCATATACCCTGCCGGCATCCATTGCCTTGACCATTTCCATCAGGCATACGCCTGTTTTTTCGTCACCTGCCCATACAGCATGATGGATCGGCGCGCCTCCCCTGTATTTGGGAAGCAGGCTCGGATGGATATTCAGGCATCCGTAACGGGGCGCCTTGAGGATCACCTCAGGCACGATCTGTCCGTATGCCGCGGTAACGATCAGGTCGGGCTTGTAGTCCAGTACAGACTGATATTCCGCTCTCAGCTTCACCGGCTGCAGCACGGGTATGTTCAATTTGTCTGCCAGTGCATGTACCGGTGTGGGTGTTATTATTTGTTTTCTGCCTGTGGGACGATCCGGCTGGCATACCGCAGCTACTACGTTATACCCCTCGTCGACCAGAGTCTGCAGGATCGGGCAGGCAAACTCAGGAGTTCCTATGAAAATAATCCTAACATCGTTCATGAATGTTTCCTCCTTCAGCTTGTTCATTATACATTGAAATGCCTTCTGTTTTCATTGCATTTTGATTATTGCTTTGCTATAATGCTTTCGTTACGCAACGAATGGAGGTGTTGGCATGGCAAACATTAAGTCGCAGAAAAAGCGCGCCCTGACTAATGAAAAAAGACGGACAGCAAATGTAAGTGAAAGAACAGCGGTAAAAACAGCCATCAAAAAAGTTGTAGCTGCAGTTAAAGCAAATGATAAAGAAGCTGCTGTGAAGGCATATAATGAGGCTAATTCCGTTCTTGACAAGGCTTCAACAAAGCACATCAAGAAGAAGAATTACGTATCCCGTCAGAAGTCCCGCCTTGCAAAGGCTGTCAATTCCATCCAGTAATTGGACATTAAAAACACGGACAATTCCGTGCTTTTTTATACCCTTCCGACAAAAAAAGCAGCCGTGATGATTCACTGTGCTGCTTTGCGATATGAGTCTTTCCAGAGTTCCAGCTGACGTTCCAGCTCCGCATCCCGTTCTTTTCTTCTGGACAGGATGAATTCCAGCGTGCTGATCTGTTTCCCGGCAAAACGGGCATACGCTTCATCATGGGCCAGCCTGATCCCGCAGAGGATCTCCTGTTCGCTGTACGGTTCATGATCCGCGCATGTAAAACTGAGCGCAATATAGTCATGTCCATGATCACGGATCAGTTTTTCCGCTTCCACCATATAGCGTCTGCCACTGAGCCACGCCCTGAATACCGGTACATCCGTATTGACCTGGACGATGATCTGTTCCAGTTCCGGAAGTCTTTTCTCTGCGCGTTCCAGAATGCCGATCGCTGTCTGGCAGCCCATACCGGCGATCACCGCGCACTGCACGTCGTCCGGTACATGTTCAAACCCGTCTGACAGGATCACACCGATCCTGTCTTGGAGACCTGCATTCCTGACATTCTCAGCAGCCATGCGCAGAGGACCTTCCCCGATGTCGCAGGCATATGCTTTCGGAACGATCCCTTCGCTGATGAGCCGGACAGGAAGCTGGGCATGATCTGTGCCGATATCTGCCATGACCATGCCCTGCTTTACCATTCCAGCGATCTCAATGATCCGCTGATTCATTATTTATCAAAGAAATCCTTCAGACGCTTTGAACGTGTCGGATGCTTCAGCTTTCTCAGTGCCTTGGCTTCGATCTGACGGATCCTTTCACGTGTGACATTGAATTCCTTGCCGACTTCTTCCAGCGTCCTGGTCCTTCCGTCATAGAGACCGAATCTCAGTCTCAGTACTTTTTCTTCACGTTCTGTCAGCCCGCTCAGAACATTGTTGATCTCATCCTTCAGCAGCTGGTTGTTCGCATACTGGTCAGGACTCAGCGCATCCTTGTCCTCGATGAAATCTCCGAGATGGGAATCATCTTCTTCACCGATCGGTGTTTCCAGGGAAACAGGTTCCAGAGCGATCTTCTGGATCTCTCTGACCTTCTCGGGAGAAATGCCTTCCATATGCGCGCTGATCTCTTCCGGTGACGGATCTCTGCCGAGTTCCTGGACGAGCTGTCTCTGCACGCGTGTCAGTTTATTGATGGTTTCAACCATATGCACGGGGATACGGATCGTACGTGCCTGATCGGCGATCGCACGGGTGATCGCCTGGCGGATCCACCATGTCGCATATGTACTGAACTTAAATCCTTTTGTATAATCAAATTTTTCTACAGCCTTGACCAGGCCCATGTTTCCTTCCTGGATCAGGTCAAGGAACAGCATGCCTCTTCCGACATACTTCTTGGCAATGGATACGACAAGACGCAGGTTGCTGGAGATCAGGATGTTCTTGGCTTCCTCATCCCCTGCTTCGATACGCTTGGCGATCTCCGGTTCATCCTCGGGCTTCAGCAGAGGGACTCTGCCGATCTCCTTCAGATACATTTTGACGGGGTCGTTCATCTGCGTTCCGCCGGCCCGTCCGTATGTGCTGCTCAGCATTTCCTGCGGATTCAGGTCACCCAGTTCATCGTCTTCGTCTTCGCCTTCACCGCCTTCGCCGTCTTCATCCAGATCGGCGTCATCATCCAGCAGATCGACATCTTCCGTCAGAGCCTCAACATCTTCATCTTCGGAAATTTCAATATCCTCATCAGAGAACCAGTTCCAGAGATCCTCAAGATCCTGTTCGTTCATTTCCAGATGTTCCAGGGCTGCCATGATATCTTTCTGGAAGATCTCACCGTCGGTGTCATAGACATTCCTGAAATCAGCCTTCAGCTCATCGAGCGTCTTGTATTCCTTGCGGTGGCCTTCAAGCTTATATGGTACGATCTCCGTTTTATCGGAGGGACGCAGTGCCCTGCGCATTTCGAGGACCTTCTTTTCCTCAGGTTCCTCGACCGGCAGTTCGATCACTTCTGCATCTTCCTCAACAAATTCTTCAATCACTTCAGTCTCCTCTTCAGTATTTTCATCACTGAAAATATTTTTTGCGCGTTTTGCATTCAGATATGCAGTCTGATGTGCGGCGGACTGTTCCGCCTGCTGGAATTCCGCAAATTCGCGTCTGGCTGCAGACTGTTTGCGTATCGCCTTCCTGACTGCCTTTGCTGAGAGAGTGCTGCTTTCATCAAGTGTTTCTTCTGTCTCATCAATCAAATTGTTCGCTGTTGTCTTCATCAATATACCTCCGTAGGTCTCTCAGACATTCCTGATATTCGCGCGAGATCACTGCAAAGCTCTCCGCATTCATCGGCTGCTGCAGTGAATCACGGAATGCATCGGCCTGGGCGCTTTTGACACTGATCATGATCTTTCTGATCGCTCCGTCCATGATTTTTTCATCATATGGCATATCTTCTGCCGTTGATGCAATATATGCGATCAGTTCCTTCATTTTGACATCAGTTGTACTGTCAATGAGCGCCGCCGCGTCGATAACACTGTTACGACCTTCGTCTACCAGCATCATCGCTGCTGCATTCCTGTCGGCCTCAGGCAAAAAGCCGAGTCTTTCTTCAAATCTTCTGCAGGCCTGTACACTGTTCAGCATCATTGCCAGGATCAGGTCCTCAGCCTGTCTTGTACCATCCGGCGCGCCTGCCTTCTGAAGCGTTTCTGTTGTGTAGATCCTTCGTTTGTTTCCGGGCGTGTAATCGATCCGGAAACCCGTCATCTCGGAAAGCTCTTTCGTAAAGTGCTGCCGGTCAAATTCATCATCAAGCTCAGCGATCTCCGCCTGAGCCCGTTTTACCATTTCTTTTTTCTCCAGATAGTTTGACATGTTTGTATGCTTCCGGAGATAAGCAAGTACAAACTCCATCCAGCTGATCTCGTTTGAGACCATCTGTTTCAATGCTTCGATACCGCGTGAACGGATCAGTTCATCCGGGTCAAGTCCTGTGCGGTTATCGATGATCGTAACATCACAGCCCTCTTTCCTTGCCATTTTGGCAGCCCTCATCGTCGCTGACTGACCGGCATCATCGCCGTCGTAGCAGAAGACGACCTTCATGGACAGCCGTTTGATCTGCCGGATCTGGCTTTCGGTGCAGGATGTACCGAGCGTACAGACCGCATTTTCCATGCCTGCCCTTGCAAACGCAATGACATCCGTGACGCCTTCGCACACATAGATCCTGCCGCTTCTTCTCGCTTCGTTTCTTGCCCTGTGGCTGTTGTATACGACATCGCTTTTATGGAACAGCACGGTATCATTCGTATTGATGTACTTTGAGCTGTTGTCAGGATTGATCGTACGGGCTGAAAACCCGATCGGATTGCCGGACGGGTCATGGATCGGGAATGTGATGCGCTGCGCGAATACATCATGCACGCCGGATGATGAGGCGCGGATGACGTTGCAAGCAGTCATGTCGCTGTCCTCATATCCTTTTGCTTTCAGAAATTTATAAAGCTGGTCATTGCCCGGATTGAAGCCGATCTCAAACTTCTGGCGGATCTCTTCATCCAGGCCTCTGTCATCCAGGTATTTCTTTTCCAGGGATGCTTCGGCCGTATTGATCTGATACATCGTGAACCGTATCGTCTCATTCATCAGGCCGTACAGTCTTTCCCTGTACGGATCAACTGTTTTCTGAACAGCTTCCGGTTTTTCCGACAGCTCAAAACCAACCAGGTCCGCTACCCTTGCGACTGCTTCCGGATAGCTGACCTTTTCATAATTCTGGACAAATGAAAACACATTTCCGCCGGCACCGCAGACAAAGCATTTATAGATCTGCCGTTCCGGTGAAACTGACATTGACGGGGAATGGTCATCATGAAACGGACACAGGGCTACATAGGACTTTCCTTTCCTGTGCAGCTGCAGATAGTGTCCTACCACATCCACAATATCTGCCCTTGAACGCAGTTCACTGATTTCCTGTTCACTGATCCTCGGCATCAATGTCCTTTCCTCTGTCTCAGAAACGGATCTCCTGACAGATCTTTTCCCTTACCTGTTCCACGGTCATACGTTCCTGAGCCATGGAATCACGGTAGCGGATCGTTACTGTACCGTCTTCAATTGACTGTTCGTCGATCGTAACGCAGAACGGTGTACCGATCTCATCCTGACGGCGGTAACGCTTGCCGATCGAGCCGGCTTCGTCATAATCGCACTCAAAGTCATAGGAGAGTTCTTTTCTGATCTGTTTTGCCAGATCGCCGTACTTCTTTCTCAGCGGCAGGATCGCAGCCTTGACAGGCGCGAGTACCGGGTGGAAATGCATGACGATACGTGTATCGCCGTTCTCAAGTACTTCCTCGTCATAAGCGTCCGTGAAGAACATGAAGAACAGACGTTCTACGCCGACTGCCGGTTCAACGACATACGGCAGGTATTTCTCATTTGTGACCGGATCGAGATATTCCATATTCTCGCCGGAGAACTTCTGGTGCTGTCCGAGGTCATAGTCGGTCCTGTCCGCAATGCCCCAGAGCTCGCCCCAGCCCCACGGGAACTTGTATTCGATATCCGTGGTTGCTTTGGAATAGAAGCTGAGTTCTTCCTTTTCGTGATCGCGGAAACGCAGGTTTTCCGGATTTCCGCCCAGGCTCAGGATCCAGTCCATGCAGAACTGACGCCAGTAAGGGAACCAGTCATCATCTGTACCCGGCTTGCAGAAGAATTCCATTTCCATCTGCTCGAATTCACGTGTACGGAAGATAAAGTTGCCCGGTGTGATCTCGTTGCGGAAAGATTTGCCGATCTGGCCGATGCCGAACGGCAGCTTCTTTCTGTAAGCACGCTGCACACCCTTGAAGTCAACGAACATGCCCTGTGCCGTTTCCGGTCTCAGGTAGATCGTGCTCTTGGCGTCTTCCAGTGTTCCCTGGAATGTTTTGAACATCAGGTTGAACTGACGGATCGGCGTGAAATCATGTGCGCCGCAGTCCGGACACGGGATATGGTTCTCCTTAATGTAGTTCTCCATCTGTTCATTTGTCCAGCCTTCCGGTGACACCGCACCGTTGGTGAACGTTTCGATCAGCTGATCTGCTCTGTGTCTGGTCTTGCACTGTCTGCAGTCCATCAGAGGATCAGAGAATCCCTTCAGATGTCCGGAAGCCTCCCAGACTCTCGGATTCATCAGGATCGCTGCCTGTATTTCAACATTGTTCGGATCTTCCTGTATAAATTTCTTCTGCCATGCGCGCTTGATGTGGTCTTTCAGCATAACGCCGTACGGACCGTAGTCCCACGTATTGGACAGACCGCCGTAAATCTCGGAACCCTGAAAGACAAAGCCCGTATTTTTAGCGTGTGAAACTATTTTATCGAATGTTTTCTCCATGAAAATACCGTATCCTTTCTAGTACGCTAATATTCGAAGTATAGCACCAACCGGGGTCCCGTTCAATGGAAAACCCTTTGATATAAGGAAAAACTGCGGATTTCAATACCCGCATGACGATTTAATATTTCAAGCAGAATTGCCAGGTCTTCGATCGTGCGCTCCGTGCTTTCCTTCACGATGGGATAGTGCTTCAGCTCAGCCTTGCTGATGAGCCTGAACCGTTTCAGTTCCGTGACTGAACGCGGCGGGATACCTGCCTGGGCTGCGCACCGGTCACACAGAAAGCCGCCGTCCCTGACGGAGACCGCCGCGGCATTCGTCCGCCCGCACATGACGCATTCATCGACATTCGGGCTCATGCCGGCATTTTTCATCATCGTAGAAAGAAATAAAGCCAGCACTGTATCGGACTTTTCATTGTTCTCCAGCAGATCGAGCGCTTCCTCAAGAAGCGTATATGTATGCACCGCCGACACGATATCATGATCGGTATAGGTCATCTGGTCCGCGATCTCACTGAGCACGCCGGCTGCCGCGGACAGTACAAGGTCTTTGTGAATATTCCTGTACGCCTTCACTGTCCTTGCGCCTTTCAGCCGGAACATCGTCCGTCCCTCGCTGTAGTCGATCGTTACGGATGCTTTCGTGCAGGGGATCAGTGCACCGGCATTCTTGCTGGTGAGTTTTCTGACCCCTTCCGCGCTCAGCGTCAGTTTCCCGTATTCCTTCGAAAGCACAGTGACGAGCGCCGCCCGTTCCCGGTAATCCGTCTGCTTCAGGATCATTACTTCTGTTGTATCATTCATCGATATTTCCGTATCCGTATTCCGTGATCCTTGCGTCACGGTCACGCCATTCTTCCTCGACGCGTACAAACAGTTCAAGCTCTGTTTTCATGCCGAGAAGCTGCGCGATCTCTTTTTCTGCCATGGATGTGATCTTCATCAGCATGCTTCCCTGTTTGCCGATCAGGATGCCCTTCTGGCCCTGCTTTTCCACCAGTACCAGTGCCTGGATATAGCAGACATCCCCTTCGGTCTCCATCGTTTCAACGACGACTGCCGAGGCATGCGGGACTTCCTCATCGGTGCAGATCAGGATCTTCTCGCGGATGATCTCGGCGATCCGGAACCTGACAGGACCGTCGCTCGTGATCTCTTCGGGATACATATAGTCACCCTCCGGCAGGTAGTTCATCGTCGTGGTGATCAGGTCTGTGAAGTCATTCTGCTTCAGCGCGGACAGCGGGAAGAATTCCGCGAATTCATACCGGGACTGCCAGGACTGAAGTACCTTCAGCACCTTTTCCTTTTTCATCTGGTCGATCTTATTGAGTATCAGAAAAACAGGTACTCCGACGTTCTTCACCATGCGGAGCACATATTCATCACCGGTACCGAATGCTCTTGTGCCGTCTACGACCAGATAGATCACATCCACTCCCTGGATCACATCGGCAGCTTCCTTATTCATCCTGCTTTCCAGACGGGTATTTGCCTTATGGATGCCGGGTGTGTCCGTGAATACGATCTGCCCTTCCGAAGTCGTCAGGATGCCCCTGATCTGGCTTCTTGTCGTCTGGGGCTTGCTGGAGACGATCGCGATCTTTTCCGAAAGAAGGCCGTTGAGAAGCGTGCTCTTGCCGGCATTCGGTCTGCCTGCCAGAGCGACGAATCCGCTCTTCATCGGATCACGTCCTCCAGTCCGAACTGCATCGGAAGCAGTTTTTCGATGCATGTCATCATCTCATCTTTTCCGTTTGAGAGATAGATCGGCATGTTCTGTCCGACCAGTTCACACAGTACCTGACGGCAGATGCCGCATGGCGCAGCGATCCTGCCGCCGTCGCTGACGATCGCGAGCGCTTTGATCTGTTCCTTGCGGTAACCGTTGGAATATGCCGCAAATACCGCATTGCGTTCGGCACAGATGGTTGCGCCGTAAGAAGCGTTTTCAATGTTTGCGCCGTAAAACAGTTTTCCGTCCGTCGTCTCGACACATGCTCCGACATGGTAATTGGAGTACGGCGCATAAGCGTTTTCCATCGCTTTGAATGCTTCACTGATCAGTTCATCCTTTGTCATCATAAACCTCCGATATGTCTTGCCAGTATGATCAAAGCCACCGCAAGCGCAGCGATCGATGCCGCAAGCACGGCACCGGCTGCCAGGTCCTTGATCACCCGGATCCGTTCATCATATTGTTCCGAATAGAGATCACACACTTTTTCAATTGCTGTATTCAGGATCTCCGCGGCGATCACCATGCCCGCGCAGATGATGCCGGCGCACCATTCCATGGCGTCCAGGCGCAGAATAAAAGCAGCACACACAGCCAGAGCGGCAAGGATGATCTGGGTACGGATCCCCGGATCCTTCCAGCCGTCTGAAAAAAGTCCCCTGAATGCCGGCAGAAACTTATGCTTCATGTCCTGCTCACAATCGGATCAAGGATCCTGTCCTGCAGTGCGAACATCTCTTTTTCGTCTTTTTCCGTCATATGGTCATACCCCAGGCAGTGCAGCAGACCGTGTGTAAACAGGAAACAGATCTCCCGTTTCTCACTGTGTCCGTATTCACGCGCCTGGCGTTTGGCATAATTGATATTGATAAAGATGTCTCCGAGGTCCGTTTCCTCTTCCACATCTTCAAATCCGTCTGTATCGTCCCTGACCGCAAAGCTGATGACGTCTGTCGGACGGTCGATCCCCCGGTAGTCACGGTTGATGCGGTGGATCGCGGCGGAACGCACAAAGGTCACGCTGATGATGCATGTATCATCCAGCTCCAGCACCTGTTCGGCGGAGGCTGCTATTTCATGAAACAGCGGAGCGTACTGCTCCATATCCTGATTGGTTCTGTTGATCAGTGTGATTTCCATTATCTGCCTGCTTTCTCGTATTCTTCGATGATCTTCTGCACGAGCGGATGACGGACAACATCATCCCCGCTGAGCCTGATCATTCCGATCTCTTTGATGTTCTTCAGGATTCCTGATGCTTCGACCAGTCCGCTCACCGCTCCGAATTTGAGATCGATCTGGGTGATATCACCGTTGATGACCATATGGGAATGCATGCCCAGACGTGTCAGGAACATCTTCATCTGTGAAGGCGTCGTATTCTGCGCTTCATCCAGGATCACAAATGAGTCATCCAGTGTACGTCCGCGCATATATGCCAGCGGTGCGATCTCGATGGATCCCTTCTCGATCAGACGGTCTGTCTGTTCATTGCCAAGCATGTCATGCAGGGCATCATACAGCGGCGTCAGGTACGGATCGACTTTTTCCTTGAGATCGCCCGGCAGAAAGCCGAGGTTCTCGCCCGCTTCAACAGCCGGACGGGTCAGGACGATCCTTTTGACATCGCCTTTTTTCAGCATGGAGACAGCCTGTATGACTGCCAGATATGTTTTTCCGGTGCCTGCCGGACCGATCGCAAATACGATCGGATATGTCTGCATCGCATTGACAAATTCGAGCTGACCGGCTGTTTTGGGCATGACAGGCCTGCCGGACAGTGTGCGTCCGACGACGATGGATGATAATTCTTCAAATTCCGCTTCCTTGCCCTTCAGGGCCATGCGGTAAGCATAGATCACATCACTGTTTGATAATGACCGTTCCTTTGCGGCGACCTGATAGAGGGCATGCAAAGCAAGTGAGATCTGTTCTGTCTGTTCATCCGGGCACCTGAATGTGACCGTGTCATCCCGGAAGATGATATCGGTGCCGAACAGTTCTGACAGGGTATTCAGGTTTTTATCCTGACTGCCGGAGAAGCATTGAGCCTGCGCCGCAGTCATTCCTTCAAAATGTATTGTATGAGTTTCCAAGGGAAGCCTCCTTCACAGGTTCATTATAATACACATCAACTGATGTACAAAAAAAGAAGCATTGCTTCTTTTCCTGATTACTTGCGTTTTCTGTTCTTACGTGCAGCTTCACGCTTGAGTCTCTTCTTGACGCCCGGCTTTACGTAATACTCTCTCTTGCGCGCTTCGGCAAGGGTTCCATTACGTGATACCTGACGCTTGAAGCGGCGCAGTGCATCATCGAGATTCTCATTTTCTTTCACAACAACTCTGGACATTTTCAACCCCCCTTTCCGTACGCGAAAGCACTTAATATACTATCAAACACTTTTCCCAATTGCAACGTCATATTTCAGAACATTTCCGGGTTTTTTCACCGGCCGGCGCAGGAAAAAAGGATGCGTTCATGCATCCCTTTCGTCTTACATCAGTTTGATGCCTGCGCTTGTGCCGATACGCTCAGCACCGACTTCGATCATGTGATCCATGTCTTCGGCGGTACGTACGCCTCCGGCAGCCTTGACCTTCAGACGGTCGCCGACTGTTTCCTTCATCAGCCTGACATCTTCGATCGTAGCTCCGTGCAGTGAGAATCCCGTACTTGTCTTGACGAAATCAGCTCCGGCTGCTTCTGCGTCTCTGCATGCGCGGACCTTTTCCTCATCGCTCAGCAGGCACGCTTCGATGATCACCTTGAGTGTATGATCGCCGACGGCTTCCTTGATCGCTCTGATCTCTTCCGTTACATATGCGTCATCCTGATCCTTGAGTTTGCCGATGTTGATGACCATGTCGACTTCGTCGGCACCGCGCTCAACAGCGTCTTTCGCTTCGAAGACCTTGGCAGCTGTCGTCATGGCACCGAGCGGGAAACCGATGACAACACATGTCATGACATCCGAACCGGCCAGTGCTTCCTTGACTGTTTCGATCCAGCACGGATTGACGCAGACAGACGCAAAGTCATATTCCTTTGCTTCGCTGCACAGTTTGAGGATCATTTCCTTTGTTGCGTCTGCTTTCAGCAGTGTGTGGTCAATGTACTTGCTGCGCTTCATGTTCATCCTCCTAAAGACAGTACTTTTTCAGTATTTCAACGGCGATCGCGTCATCGCCTTCATATGGTTCTCTTCCGTATTCACGGTAGATAAACTTCTCGTCGCCCTTGCCCATCAGCAGGACGCAGTCACCGCTTTCCGCCATTTCGATCGCCTGGCGGATCGCGTCGTAACGGTCTTCCACGATGATGTAGTTCGTGTTTTTGATGCCTGAGGCAATGGAGTTGCAGATATCGATGATCTGTTCATCACGCGGATCGTCTTCGGTCAGGATGATCATATCCGCATATTTATCGAGGATCTGTCCGAATACCGGACGCTTCGCGGTATCACGCTTGCCGGCTGAACCGGTCACGGCAATGATCCGGTTGTCCTTCTTGGTAATGGCAGCCGCATAGGAGCAGAGTTTTGTGATCCCGTCGGGTGTATGGGCAAAATCGACCAGAATATTGAACGGCTGTCCCAGATTGATCCGTTCCATACGTCCTTCGATCTGATTGATATGGCCGATCTTTTCCAGGATCTGGGTAATGCTGAGACCCTTCTGGTTCAATGCCGCGATCGCACCTACGAGGTTATAGATGTTGAACTTCGCGACAAGGTTCGTTTCCATCTCATATTCCATGCCGTTGCATTTCAGCGTGAATACGGTCTTGTCCTTCATCAGCTGGTACTTTGTGACACGGTAATCCGCGTCATTGTCGATACCGTATGTTACGACCGGACACTTGCAGTCAGCGACGATCTTCATTCCGTAGGGATCATCCGCGTTGGTAATGGCGACTGCTTCCGGCTTCAGGCTGTCAAACAGTTCCTTCTTTGCGGCAAAGTAATTCTCCATCGTTCCGTGATAGTCCAGATGGTCATGCGTCAGGTTCGTAAAGATCGCCGCGTCAAAATCAATACTGTCGACCCTTCCCTGTTCAATGCCGATCGAAGACGCTTCCAGCGCGCAGTTCTTGATTCCTGCGGACACCATGTCACTCAGGATGCCGTGCAGGTCATCGATATTCGGCGTCGTCAGAAGCGGCGGAAGCTTGACGTTTCCGTACGCGATCGAGATCGTTCCGATATAGCCGGTCGGCGAATAATCATTCAGGATATCCCGGATGATGCAGGCTGTTGAGCTCTTGCCGTTGGTTCCTGTTACGCCGTACATCGTCAGACGGTGGGAAGGATATCCGTAGAACGCGTCAGCTACACGGTTGAATACGGAGTTGACATCCTTGACTCGGATATAGGTGATATCCGGATGCTTGTTTGCGATCGGCTCGGAATGTACGATGACCTTCGCGCCGTTTTCGATCGCCTGTTCGACAAATCTGTGTCCGTCAAACATCATTCCCTTTTCACAGAAAAAGATGGAATCCGGACGTTTTTTCCGGCTGTCAGCCATTAAACTCCTGATCTCTATATCAGGTACCTGTTCAAATAATTCCGTCAGTTTCATACATGCCTCTTTCCGTAAACCTGATGATCCCTGAGTGCGGTCAGATCTGTCCGTACCATGGATCCCGATTCAAATTCCCCTTCGATCTTGACGGGGATATACTGTGATGTGTAGCCTCTGGTCCAGCCGTCCTGTACCGTCTCACACATCACATCAGCGCTTCTGTTCAGCCATGATGTCTTGTATGCATCATAGAGTTCCTGTGACAGCGCGATGCAGTCCGCAGTGCGCTGTTTTTTGACCTGTGAAGGGACCTGCTGTTTCATCGCCGCGGCAGCTGTTCCTTCCCGCATGGAATACGGGAATACATGCATGAACGAGAACCTGCATTTTCTCAGGAATGCAAGCGCGTCCTGATGGTCTTCATCGGTCTCGGTCGGGAATCCGGTCATGAGGTCGCATGACACGGAAAGATCCGGTACAGCATTTCTGATCTCTTCCATCCTATTATAATACGCATTCGTATCATAAGGACGATGCATCAGTTCAAGAATCCGGTCACTTCCTGCCTGCAGCGGGATATGCAGATGTCTGGCGATCCGCGGCTCATTTTTCATAAGCTCAACAAACTCATCATCCAGCTCCGTGATCTCGATCGAAGAGATGCGCAGTCTCTGCAAATCATCCGCTTCATGCAGGATCCGCTTCATCAACTGTGCCAGTGTGACGCCGTGTTCCCTGCCGTATCTGCCGGTATGGATGCCGGTGAGCACGATCTCATGATGCGAACGGGAAAGCCTCACGGCTTCACGTACAGCCATATCCGGATCCATTGAACGCTCCCTGCCTCTTGCATACGGGATGATGCAGTACGTGCAGAACTGGTTGCAGCCATCCTGAATACGCAGGTACGCCCTTGTCTGGTGCTCAAAACGGTCTACAGTCATCGGCTCAAACGGCGGTCTGTCTGTTTCCGAGGGTTCCGATATGCGGATATGGTTCTCCCGGAAGGAATCGATATAATCCGGGATATTCATTTTGTGCGCATTGCCGACCAGCACGTCAGCTGTTTTCAGAGCGGCCGGATCGATCTGGGCATAGCAGCCTGCTACGACAAGCACCGCGTCCGGATTCCGTTTGCGCATACGGTGGATCATCTGTCTGCTTTTGGCAGCTGCCGTATTCGTCACGGCACACGTAAAAATCAGACAGGCATCGCTGTCTTCATCCGGCTCAACACGGGTATGTCCGCGTTGTTCAAGCATGCCGGCAACACTTTCCGTTTCAAACGCATTGACCTTACAGCCAAGATTAATTGCTGAAAACCTCATCTGGCACCTTCTTCATATTCACCGATCACACTGACGGCATAGACTGCTGCTGTCTCGGCACGCAGGATCCTGTTTCCGAGGGTAATAGGATGAAACTCCATATCAGACATCAGCGACACTTCATCATCCGAGAAGCCGCCTTCCGGTCCGATCACCACAGTTACCGACTCCGCAGGCAGAAACTTCGAGATCCTGCCGGAAGCTTCCGACGCCTTTTCAAAGGCAGCGAGATTGACTTCACTGCGGTAGTCTTTCAGATCCTTCAGGGAAACGACAGCCGTGATCTCCGGAATGAAATTCCGCTTGCACTGCTGGGCAGCTTCCAGAACGATCGTATTCCAGCGGTCGGTCTTTTCTTTTTTATTCTTTACCACGCATCTTCCCGATACGAACGGTACGATCCGCGATACGCCGAGTTCCGTCGCCTTCTGCAGTACCCACTCCATCTTTTCCCGGCGTATGAGCGCCATGGCAAGCGTGATCTTTGTGTTCAGCTCGTTGACATTGGGATCTTCTTCCGTTACCAGCGCACTGAAGCCTTTTCCTTCCGGAGCACCCACGGCAAAATAGCCTTTTCCGTCATGAACGAGCCTGATCACTTCCCGGTTCAGTCTGACGACTGTTCCTGCATGGTGTGCCTGTTCTTTTGTGAATACTGCTTTCTGTCCGACTTCCAGCGGACGATCCATAAAATACTGCTGCATAATTTCTTTTCCGTTTTCTGATTATATCAGACACCGTTTTGACAGGCAATCAATACAAAAGGCATATGTCTGCCATATGCCCTTGTGACTAATGTTTTACTGCTGCTTCAGTTCGTACAGATAATGATAGAGCGCACCGATCAGGTTCGCGTCATTATGGAATGTGCACGCGACGATCTCCGGTTTGATGACAGGAAGCGCATTGCCTGTGACCGCATAGATCTCGTCGATCTTTCTGTTCAGTGTTTCGATCAGGACCGGCTGCTTGGAGATGCCGCCTCCGATACAGTATCTGTCCGCGTCCAGGACTGCCTGCAGCGTCAGGATGCCGTTGACGAATTCACCGCAGAATTCATCCAGGACCTGCTTTGCGGCCTCATCCCCGTTCTGCAGTCTTTCGAAGAATATACGTCCGTTGAGTGACGCGGGATCTTCCATTGTTCTTGTCGCATATGTCGCCACAAGGTTCGGTGTACAGCTGCGGATCGCCCACAGGTTCTGCAGATAGAATCCCTGGTAATTGGAGTCCAGCAGTGAGAATTCACCGGCAGAGAAATGGGAACCGCGGTGCAGTTTGCCGTCAATGACGACTGCTCCGGCAATACCGGTCCCGATCCCGATGACAGCTCCGTTGCGGACACCCTTCAGGCTTCCCTTCCATACTTCAGCAAGACCTGCTGCTTTGCCGTCATTTTCGATCGCTACTTCTTCAATTCCGCATCTCTTTTTGATCAGTTCTGCCGCATTGACATTTGTCAGGAAAGCAGACAGCGCGCCTCCCGAATAGAAGAATCCGGTCTGCGCGTCGATCCTGCCGGGTGCAGACATGACGATAACCTTTGTCTGATCGGCATACTGATCATAGATCTGTCCGATCGCTTCAATAAAAGCTTCCATTGATTCTTTCGGTGTCGGAATATATCCTTTCTCCAGAAATTCATCTTCTGTCATCAGGGCATACTTGATCTCTGTTCCTCCGACATCGATACCAAGATACTTTTCAGTCATTTCATGATCTCCTTATATTTTTTACAGATTTGTTATAGTTATTTTCTCATGCAACGGCAGGCAATATCAATCTCACAGAGCATAACATCGTTATATTTTGTACAGAAAAAGCCCGGCTTATGCCGGGCTTCAGCTGTATGCTTTGTCTACAATCAGTTTCTGTTAAAGAAGTTGGGGATTCCGGATCTGTCATCGTCTTCCATTTCCAGACCTGTAGCGAATCCGAGTTCAGGTTCAGGCTGTACGCCGCCTGCAACAGGTCTTGCCTGGTTTGCAGGAACTTCCGTAACAAGCAGTTCTGCTTTCGGCAGATCAAATCCTGTTGCGATAACTGTAACGATGATGGATTCACCGATCTTTTCATTGATGGCAACACCGAAGATGATATCGATATCATTGCCTGCTGCTTCACGGATGTATTCAACAGCTTCCTGAGCATCGTAAGCGGACATGCTTGCGCCGCCGGTTACGTTGACGATCGCGCTTCTGGCACCGGAGATCTGAGCTTCGAGCAGCGGTGACTGGATAGCCTTTGCGGCAGCTTCCTTCGCCTTGTTTTCGCCGGATGCCATGCCGATACCGATCAGGGCGCTTCCCTGACCTTCCATAACGCTCTTGATATCCGCAAAGTCAAGGTTGATCATTGCAGGAACAGCGATCAGGTCTGTGATCGTCTGAACACCCTGACGGAGAATGTTGTCAGCTTCCTTGAATGCATCTTCGAACGGGATATGACCGATCACTTCAAGAACCTTGTTGTTCGATATAATAATCAGACTGTCAACATATTCTTTCAGCTGTTCAAGTCCCTGCTCAGCCTGGATCATTCTTCTTCTGCCTTCAAAGCTGAACGGTTTTGTAACGATACCTACTGTCAGGCACCCGAGTTCCTTTGCAATCTTTGCGAATAACGGGGATGCACCTGTACCTGTTCCGCCGCCGAGTCCTGCTGTCAGGAAGATCATATCAGCGCCTTCCATAGCGTTTCTGATATCTTCTTCACTCTCTACAGCTGCTTTACGTCCGTTGTCAGGATTTCCGCCTGCACCCAGTCCTTCGTTTCCGAGCTGGATCTTATTTGTAACGGGAGAAACATCCAGTGCCTGAAGATCTGTGTTTGCAACATAGAACTCAACGCCCTGTACGCCTTCCTCTACCATGCGGTTAACCGCATTGCTGCCGGCACCGCCGATTCCGAATACCTTGATCCGTGCCACCTGATTGTAAGATAAGTCTGCCATACTTTTTCCTCTCTACTTTTTCCCGTCGAAGAGAATACCCTTCAGCTTTTTAGTTATCGTGTCTTCAGGATTACCTGTTGTTTCTCTGCCTCTGTAACTGACTGCATCCATGAATGCATCCATATCAAGGCTGTTTTCTGTGAAGCCGGTAATCGGCTGTTTGTCCTTAAAAGCATAGAACAGGCCAAGGCACGCTGTAAGACCGGCGTTCCTTCCACCCAGTGTGTCAGGAATATAGTTGCGGACTTCACAGCCCAGCTTCTTCTGCAGCAGGTCTTTCAGCCCCTGCATTTCGCCGCCTTCTCCAGTTATAATAACAGCAGTCGGACCTGCTTGCAAGATTGGCTGACACAGTTTTTGCATATCATTAAGCCATTTTTCAACATTTCCGCGTATGCAGTCACACAGCTGCTGCTCGTTGATTTTCTGTGTTCCGCCTTCCGCATCTGCCCAGATGTATACGGGATTCGTTGAATTGACTTTTTCATTCAATCTTGCGCTGTATTTGACAAGTTCGGCACAAACGTCACTCTTGAGTCCGTATTTCTCCTGGACCGCCATGCCGATCGTTCCAACACCCTGGGGCTCAACGATGCAGGTCGTCAGCCTGCCCTTGCTGAGAAGACCCAGTGTTGTGGTGCTTCTTTCCATTTTCAGAACGATCACGTTCTGATCGACTGCCTGTTCGAACAGGGCAGCTTCCTTTGCCACTGCAAACACATCAGGGAAAATATCGATGACCTGCAGTCCCGCCTGTTCAACGCATGTGACTATATCAAATGACAGCTGTCTGTCTGCACACAGCAGATCAATATCGACTGTCAGCGCATTTGCTTTTTCGCCGACAGGAATACGCCTTGACGTGATCCCGTTCACCGTGTATTTGACACAGACGGTCTGAATCAGTGCGAGGTCTTTTCCGATACTGATTGACTGTGCTTTTCTGACTGCTTCACGGATATCTTCAACTGTCACAGCACCATCGATACCTGTTACGGGAACCGTTGACTTCACGGAATATCTCTTCATTCCATATGAAGGCATTGCAACGATCACTTTCTCAATGTCTGCTCCAATCATCTTGGATGCGTCGACCGCTGCAGTTCTGATCCCTT
This sequence comes from Solobacterium sp., assembly GCA_017421125.1. Classification (GTDB taxonomy): domain Bacteria; phylum Bacillota_I; class Bacilli_A; order Erysipelotrichales; family Erysipelotrichaceae; genus Bulleidia. Next base: position 14,287 of record JAFOMZ010000173.1, on the reverse strand, counting down.
TCGCTACAGCTTCAGGATCAGTAATGGCTCCGCCTGTAAACCCTTCGATCGGGGTGCGCTCAACTTTAATGATATTAAAGCGCGTATTGAAGAATTCGCCCACAATCAGACGTACTTCATGATCAACAGCTTCTAATGCTGCAAATATCTGCTTATCGCTCACCGTCTGAACTCCTTCCGATTAAACATAGTTATTCTACCACATTCACAAAATCTTCTAAAGAGATTTCAGGCATATACATTTCTTTTTCAGCCATGCATGAAACGCTTTCTGATACATGATTCATTTTTTCATTCCGGCAGAAAGATATCCCTTCCCGTCTGTACGGTGTGCGCAGAAGAACATTGCCTGAGGGACCGCTGTACTTCAGGAATATGTATGAACATATACAGCACTGCATAAATTACCGCAGAAAACAGGCAGAGATTCAGTGCAGGAACATTCACTTTTTGTTGCATTTAGGATTTTTCCGTGCTAATCTAATTAGGCATTGTTATGTAAGGAGGTTATGGTATGTCCAGAGTTTGTGCCGTATCCGGTAAAAAAGCGATGTCGGGAAACAACCGTTCCCACTCCCTGCGCGCGACACGCCGCAAGTGGAACGTTAACCTGCAGAAAGTTCATGTGATCGTTGACGGCAAGCCTACAACACTTCGTGTTTCAGCCCGCGCGATGAAGACACTCAAAGCAGGCGCTAAAGCTAAGCCGGCTGCAGAAAAGGAAGTAGCTCCTGCTGCAGAATAAAAAGGAACTTCACGGACAATGTCATTAAGTTAAGACATTGAGGTAGCGGCTGTGAAAAGCTTTCAACCAAGCAACAGGTTGAGGGCTTTTTTTCTTCAAAAGGTGAAGAAAAGACTTGACACGAAAACAGGCCGATTTTTACACAATCCGAAGGAAATTGTAGGAGGAAAATCGACTATGATTTCCAGTAATTACTATTATTCGCCTTCATCAATCCGGGCCGGTCTGGACCGTGCAGTTAATCTGGTTTCAGACAACATCGCATGTTATTGTACAGATCCCGGCATTGCTTTTACACGCAAGAGAAAGATGAACTGTGCTGCACTGATTCATTATCTGATCCGGCTTTCAGACAGATCCGTAAACTCCGATCTGATGAATCACTATGATCATGTGGAAGATATGCCTTCTGCTTCAGCTGTATGCCAGCAGAGATATAAGCTGGATTCATTGGCAGTGAAAAGAGTTTTTCGATTATTCACAGACAGTTTCGATAACTATAAAACATACAACGGATATTACCTGCTTGCTTGTGACGGCTCAGATATCAATATCTGTCATAATCCGAAAGATAAAGATACTTACTATATCCAGACGTCTGCCACAAAGGGGTATAACCAGCTTCATTTAAATGCCCTTTATGATGTACTGAATAATATCTACCAGGATGTATATGTTGATACAGCGAAGAAAAGCAATGAATGCAATGCATTGACTCAAATAATACACAGCAGACAATATCCAGATAAATCCATCATTATCTGTGACAGAGGGTATGAGAAATATAATCTGATAGCCGCATTTATAGAAAACAACCAGAAGTTTATCATCCGTGTAAAGGATATCGGAAGTAATGGTATTCTTTCCACTTTGGATCTTCCGAACGAGTCGTTCGATACTCACATCCGCAAGATCGTTACACGTATTAACAACAGTGAGACAACACACAATGGGCTTTATGCGGTTTTAATGAACAACAGTCCATTTGATTACATTGATTTTGAAAATGAATACTATGAAATGAACCTGAGAGTGCTGCGTTTCAAAATCACTGAAGATACCTATGAATGTCTGGTTACTAATCTTACAGAAGATGAGATGAATGAAGATGAATTCAAAGTTATTTACCATCTGAGATGGAATGAGGAAGGAGCGTTCAGGGATCTCAAGTATACCATTGGTATGTTGTATTTTCACTCTGCCAATCAGGAACTGATCCGCCAGGAAATCTATGCCTCTTTAATTCTCCATAATTACTGCCGGTTCCTTGTCAACAACACTCCTCCACCTCATAACAAAAAATGCAAACGGAGATATAAAACTAATTTCAAACTGGCTGTCACAAATATCCGTCGTTACATGAATGACGAAATCGATGAGGAAGAACTAATAAGAAGAATAATAAAATTCCTGATCCCTATCAGACCAGGAAGATCATTCAGTCGTAACGTGAGGCCACAGTCCTGCAAGACACCCTCATACTATACGGCTTAACAAGGACAATATACTATTTGGTACTCTTAATTACAACTGCATTTATTCAGCGGTCGCTGTTCTTTTCAATGCGAAATCACAACAGGACTATCAACGTTGTTCAGAAAAAAGAATCAGGATTTCCTGAGATTGTTCTCTCAGTCTTCCTGATTCTCTTTCTTTTCAGACCTTTCGCTCTGTAATGTCATCTTTAACTTAATGACATTGCTTCACGGAAGTTCTTTTTATTTTTTATCATCTGATTGTATCATCAGGACCTTGCCGGAAGCGATCCGGACGATCCCCTTATCTCCTGTGATCTCATTGGACAGCGCATAGAGATCACCGGGATACAGCATCCGCTCATTGAGCGGATATTTCATTTGTTCCAGTGTGATGACAGAAGGCATTACGGCAAAGAACGATATATAACGATATCCCGCAGGATCGATCTCATACGTTCCTTCCTTCAGGACCGTGATCAGGTTCTGGTCATTCTTCAGCCATATATGACCGGCGAACTCTTCCGCCAGCTTCAGATTGACGATCTCATGGTCCGCCCTGCCGCCCAGACCGCCCAGCAGGGTGATCTTCTGATATCCCCTGCTGATCAGCTGACGTATTGCGGATTCCGAATCGGAATCATCCTTGACAGGATTCAGCCTGATCATTTCATCACTGTATTCCCTGATCAGTGACAGATCCTTCTCATCAACCGAATCAAAGTCTCCGACAGACAGCTTCATGCGCTTCCCGTGCTTTGCCAGGAACAGCGCACCTCTGTCTACGCCGATCAGGTCGCATGAACCATCGGGCAGCCGGCTGGTCAGTGTCAGGCATACGATGCACTCAGACAAGTGAATTCACCGCCTCTTTGATGTTGTTTTTGAATACGTAGGAACCGGCAACCAGGACATCGGCACCTGCATCTTTGACAAGTCTGCCTGTTTCGGCATTGATCCCGCCATCCACTTCGATATGTGCATGCAGTCCTGCTTCATTCAGCTTTTCCCTGAGTGCAGCGATCTTGTCAACTGCAGACATCATGAAGCTCTGTCCGCCGAAGCCGGGCTCAACAGACATGATCAGGAACAGATCAAAGTCTTCCAGGAACGGATACAGAACACTGACATCGGTTCCCGGCTTGACGGAGATCCCTGCCAGCGCTCCCTGTTCACGGATATGCTTTGCAAGTGACCTGATCTCATCAGGACTGCCCATAGCCTCATAATGGAATGTAATAACATCCGCTCCGGCTTTCAGGAAAACATCCGAAAAGAATCCTGGATCCGTTACCATCAGATGTACATCGAGGACAAGACTGCTCATTTTGCGGAATGCTTTGAGCAGGTCCGGACCGAATGTCAGGTTCGGGACAAAGTGTCCGTCCATGACATCAAAATGAATCCATTCCGCACCGGAAGCGTTCAGTTCACTCATCTGTTCAGCCATGCGGCTGTAATCAAGTGACAATACCGAAGGAGATATGATCATATGTATTTTTCCTTTCTTTCCTGGATCATTTTCAGAACCATGAGGTAGTTATCGTATCTGGTCTGCGGGATGATGCCTTCTTCCACAGCGTGTTTGACGGCACAGCCCGGTTCATTCTGGTGAACGCAGTCATTGAATCTGCACTTGCCGAGATACGGTTCGAATTCACGGACAGATTCCGCGAGATCCGTAACGCTCATCTTCGAAAAGTCCAGCGAACTGAAGCCCGGTGTATCACACACCAGTCCTCCTGCGACCGGATGCAGTTCATTATGACGGGTCGTATGCTTTCCTCTGCCAAGCGCCTTTGAGATCTCCTGCGTTTCCAGATGGAACGTCGGTTCCAGAGTATTGAGCAGCGTAGATTTTCCTGCGCCTGACTGTCCCGTCAGCACCGTCACCTTCCCTTTCAGGATATCTGCCAGAGAAGGATCAAGTGTTTCTTTAGAGGTCCTGATCACCTGCATCGGACCGTTCTCATACTCCCTGATCCGTGCTTCTGTTTCTTCGCTGATGCCAAGATCCGTCTTTGTAACGCACAATAACGGTGTAATTCCGGCATTGACGATCAGGAAACACAGCCTGTCAACGAGTACAGCAGAAAAATCCGGATCCTTGACGCTCATCACGATCAGTGCCTGATCGACATTGGAGACGAACGGACGGATCAGATGATTCTTCCTGGGCAGTATCTTCTGGATCACATACTGTCCGTTGATCAGATCCGCCTCTACCATATCTCCCGTGCATGGCGTCATCTGCAGACGCACCTTGCCCATGACGATCGCGTCGCTCCGGGTACCGTCCTCCTGCAGAAGCTGATAATGTTTTGATACGATCTTAACGATTCTTGCAATCATTCAGCACTCCGATCAATAGTAGTACAAAATAACGTAATTGCTTTCTTCCTGTGTATAATCCGTTCCTGTTTCAGGATCGCTTCTGATCACAGTCCCGTAACTCAGTGCTTCCTGTTCCGCTTCGCTGAGACTGGAGGGATCCAGGTTGCTCGTCAGGACTTTTGCCCCAAGCGACTCAAGATAGCTCACCGCTTCCGTGATCTCCATACCGTAAACATCGTAAGGGATCGTGATCGTCGGATATGAGGAGTATACAAGCATGATCTCATATGTATTCTCAGGATTGAATTTCGTTCCTGCTTCCAGCAGTTCCTGACGTATGACAACACCCGGGGCAACCGTTTCACTGTCCTCATGATCTGTCAAAACACTCATGCGGCTGTACTGGGAAAGATCATCCATCGCTTCTGTTAATGTCCATCCGGCGTAGTTTTTCACGGTGATGCCGATACCGCTGGAAACAGTTACGGTGATCTTTGATCCTTTTTCTACTTCTTCACCGATTTCAGGGCTCACTTTTACGATCTTCCCTTTATCGGTGAAATCAGTCAGCTCATATGTAACATTCGCTGTATCAAGCTGCAGCTCAGCCTGCATACAGGCATCCTCCGCTTCGGTCAGCGTCATATTGATCAGGTTCGGCACCTCTACGGTCGTCGGCTCCGGTGTCAGGATGCCGCTCACATTCAGCGCGTAATAGACACCTGATACCGTCAGCAGAAACAGCAGGAAGATCAGCAGTCCCATCATGAATTTGTTCGTACGGGGCTTGCGCTGGATCGCGGGATCGCTTACCCGCTTATATTCCCTGACGGGTTCCTTTTTCTTTTCTGTATGCTTTTTGACTGTTTTGCTGTTCTTTTCGGAATGTGCCTTCGCTGTGTCAGTCAGCTTTTTCGCCTGTTCCGTTGTCTCCAGGATCAGTTTCGGTTCGTTCAGGCGTTCCGGTCTCAGGCATGTTTTCAGGTCGTCCAGCATTTCATTGCAGGAAACATATCTCTGCGTACGGTCTTTTGCCGTAGCGCGGATGACGATGTTTTCCACGGACTGGGGCAGGGTCGGATTGAACACCCTGACACTGGGCATTTCATTCCTCATGTGCATCAGGGCTACCTGTACCGCGGAATCCGCCTTGAACGGAACATCTCCGGTCAGTGCCTCAAACAGCACGATGCCGAGCGCGTAAATATCCGACTGGACGGATGCCGATTCGCCTCTGGCAAGTTCCGGAGCCAGATAATGTACAGAGCCCATGACATTGTTTGCCTGTGTCAGCTGCATGCTGCCTTTGGCAAGGGCAATGCCGAAGTCCAGCACCTTGATCGTGCCGTCTGCCTTTACAATGACATTCTGCGGCTTGATATCACGATGGATGATGCCGCGCTTATGCGCTTCGGAGATCGCTGAGACGAGCTGTTTCATAATATCAACAGCTTCTTCCTTCAATAGCGCTCCCCTTGCCTGAATGACCTGCTTCAGCGTCTTTCCTTCGACATATTCCATGACGATATAGTGATGTCCTTTATAATCACCGACATCGTATATATCGACGATATTGGGATGCGTCAGGGCTGTCGCTGCCTGGGCTTCACGTTCAAACCTGAGTACGGAAACAGCGTCTGTACTCAGTTCACTTCTCAAGATCTTGATTGCGACCTGCCGGTTCAGGATCGTATCGACAGCGAGGAAGACATCTGCCATTCCGCCCTGTCCGATATGCTTGAACACCTCATACCGGTTTGCTATCATATTTTTTCTGCCGCTCATAACGTCTCTCCTTCCAGGTCCAGCAGGATAACACTGATATTGTCATATCCGCCTGCCAGAAGAGCCTGTTTGACCAGCCTTCTCGCTCTCAGCGAAGGATCACTGTCCCGGTCGAAAACGATCGATTTCAGGATATCCGGGGATACATATCCGTGCAGCCCGTCGGAACAGATCAGGAATCCGTCCAGCGGTTCGTTATGAAGCACGACATCATAACGGATATTGTCCCATACGCCAAGCGCATTGGTCAGTACATTTTTACGCGGGTAATCCGCAGCTTCTTCTCTCGTCAGCTCACCGTGCCGGATCAGATCTTCAACAAGCGTATGATCCGTTGTAAGCTGGCGGAATTCGGTATTTTCGAAACGGTATCCGTATACACGGCTGTCTCCGATGTTGACGACAAACCTGCCGCAGCCGGTCAGAATGACTGCTGCCAGCGTTGTGCCCATGCCGTTGAGCCGTTCGTCCTTCGTTCCCATTTCAAGAATGGTTTTGTTGACCGCGTTGATCTCTGTTTTCAGCCATTTCTTCAGATCGCTTTCATCGGTAAAAGCATCGGTCTGTGAGAATGCTTCGGAAATGTGCCTGACGGCTGTACGTGATGCTACATCACCGCCTCTGGCACCGCCGATCCCGTCACAGACCATAAGGAAAAGATCATGTGCATGATTCGCACTGACCATGTAACTATCCTGATTGCTTTTCCGCGCAAGTCCGCGGTCAGTTATCCCATAGTATTTCATCTGGATACAGACCTTTCATGTTTTGCTCTCAGCTGTCCGCAGGCAGCGTCGATATCATCACCGTGGGTCGTTCTGAGTGTTGCCTTCACACCGTTCTTCATCAGAACATCATAGAAGTGCAGAGCTCCTTTGGCGTCCGTCTTGTGATATCCGTTTTCATCTACTTCGTTATAGGGGATCAGGTTCACATAGGCATTCATGCCGCGGATCAGGTCTGCCAGCGTCCTGGCATGATCATCCGTATCATTGACGCCCTTCAGCAGGATATATTCAAACGTCAGACGTCTGTGATTATCCGTACTGTAGTCCTTCAGGGCACCCATCAGTTCATCCAGCGGATATGCCCTGTTGATCGGCATCAGCCTGCTGCGCAGTTCATCCGTCGGCGCGTGCAGGGATATCGCCAGGTTGTACTGCAGATGCCTTGCCGCAAATTCCCTGATCTTCGGAACGATGCCGCATGTGGAGATCGTGATATGTCTTGCTCCGATGGCCAGTCCGTGATCGCTGTTGATCACTGCGCAGAAATCCATCACATGATTAAAGTTATCAAACGGTTCGCCGGTACCCATGACGACGACGTTGTCGACACGCTTTTCTTCGGCATCCAGTTCTTTCTGGATGTACATGATCTGGCCGGTCAGTTCCCCTGCTGTCAGGTTCCTCTGCTTCTTCAGAAGTCCGGAAGCACAGAATGTGCATCCCATGTTGCATCCGACCTGGGAAGATACGCATACGCTCTCCCCGAAATTAAAATGCATCAGAACTGTTTCGATCGTCATACCGTCTTCCAGTTCAAACAGATACTTGGCAGTCAGATCCCTGGCAACCTGTTTCTCGATCAGTTTTACCGGCATGATGACGTATTTCTCTTTCAGCTGCGCGATCAAAGCAGCCGGCAGATCCGTCATCTCATCAAATGACTGGACGCGTTTCCGGTACAGCCACGTATAAAGCTGTTTTGCCCGGTAAGGCTTCTGCCCCATTTCACCGAGCACTTCTTCCAGCTGTTTCAATGTATAGTCATATATCGTCTGCATGTGTTCTATTCTAGCATAAACCTGTCCGTTTTTTTCAGCTGAGCGACATAGAAACCATCACTGTTCAGTTCAAACGGAAAGAATGTCTTTTCCTTCATCAATGTAAATTCCGGGTGTTCCTTCAGAAATGACGCGATCTGATTCTCGTTTTCTTTACGGTTCAGCGTACATGTACTGTAAACAAGGATCCCTCCCGGCCTGAGTGCCGGCGCGCATGCCGCAAGGATCTTTTTCTGAACAGCTGCCAGTTCATCCAGATCTTCCGGTGCCGTATGAAGACGAATCTCGGGCTTTCCCCTGAGATCACCGAGTCCCGAACACGGTACGTCGGCAAGGATCCGGTCATACGGTTCCCCTTCCGGAGCTGCCGTGGCGTCGCGCACCGCAGCGCTGACGATACTGACGCCTGTCCGTTCCATCAGCCTGTCGATCAGTTCCACGCGGTGCTCATAAAGATCTCCCGCATCGATCCTGCCTTTGTCTTCCATCAGCATCGCAGTCTCCTGTGTCTTGGTGCCGGGTGCGGCACAGACATCCAGGACCCGCATGCCGGGTTCGGTATCCAGGTACTCCGGGATCATGGCTGAGGCGATATCCTGTATGATCACCTGTCCGTTCCGGAACCAGTCCGTATCCGTGAGATTGCCGTCAAATGTAAAACTGATATCGTTGATGAAATGCACGCGGCTGTCCGCCAGCAGTTCTTCCCTGGAGATCTTCAGTGTATTGATCCTGCCGTAGACCTGTCCCCTGGACTGATCGTGTTCAGCGATCTTCAGGGCAGTCTCTTTTCCGTAATGTGCAGTCCATAGTTTCATCAGCCAGAGCGGATGACTGAGACGCAGTGCAGCAGCTTCGATCTCATCTTTCGTCTCTGCCGTGCGTTCCTGCTGTTTCTGTACTTTCCTGAGCACCGCGTTGACAAAGCTCTTGTCTTTTTTCTGACACATCTCAACAGCTTCATTGATGACAGCATAATCAGGTACCTTATCCAGATAGAGCATCTGATAGACACTCATATTCAGCAGCACTGCTGTCTTCGGCCTGACTGTTTTCGCAAAGTGCTTCCACTGGTATTCCAGCCACGTATAATTTCTCAGCGTCCCGTATACGATCTCGGAGATCAGTCCCATATCCTGCACAGAAAAATCATTCTGCTTCCTGAGCAGCAGATTCGCGTATCCGTGATCCAGCACTACCTGTTCCAGCACGTTCAGTGCGTATTGTCTTGGATTCATCATCCTTCTCCTTAATCCAGTACAAGAGGATTGACATCGATCCTCAGGTCTTTGATCCTGCCGCCTTCCCTGCTGTCGAGGAATGCCCTGACATCCCTGCGCATTTCATCCAGGTCCTGTCCCTTTAGCAGAACACGGCTGCGGCACCGGTCATTGATCTTCAGCAGTGTCAGGACGCCGATCGTTTTATAGCTGCCGTTCAATGCCTGACGGATCACATAGGCATCTTTGTCCGCTTTATCCTGCGTATCGGAAGAGACCGTCAGGGCGATCAGGTATGTATATGGAGGATACATCCCCGCATGGCGGTAACGCATTTCCTGAACAAAGAACGTATCATAGTCCTGCTGGGCAGCACACTGTACGGCATAGTGTCCGGGATCAAATACCTGCAGGATCACCTTACCGGGATATTCACTTCTGCCGCTGCGGCCTGATGCCTGCATCAGAAGATCAAAAGATAATTCGCAGCTGCGGAAGTCAGTTCTTGCAATGCCCTCATCGCCGTTGATGATCCCGACCAGCGTTACATTCGGATAGTCCAGGCCCTTTGCGATCATCTGTGTTCCAAGAAGAATATCCGCTTCACCGTTCCCGAATGCCTTCAGGATCTTTTCGTGGGCGTTTTTGCGTCCGGTCGTATCCGCATCCATGCGGAGTACCTTTGCGGCGGGGAATTTCTCCTGCAGTTCCGCTTCCAGCTTCTGGGTGCCGAAGCCGAATGCCGCAAACCCGGCAGTGCTGCCGCATTCAGGGCATGCCTTCGGTACGCGCATGACCGTGCCGCATGTATGGCATTTCAGCAGCCGTTCATCACGGTGCCAGCTCATCGCAATATCGCAGTGCGGACATTTCAAAGCGGTCTGGCAGCTCCGGCAGCGGATCACGGAATGATATCCCCTGCGGTTCAGCAGCAGGATCGACTGCTGTTTACGGTCCAGACATTTTTTCAGTTCACCGGTCAGTTCATCGGAAAGGATATAAGACTGTCCTTCCTGCATTGCCTTTCTGATATCGACAACACTGATCTCAGGCAGCGTCATATTGATGCGCTCATCCATCAGGATCAGATGATAGACCTTTCTCACTGCCCGCGCGTATGATTCCAGGGAAGGCGTCGCGCTGCCCAGGACGACCGGACAATGATGATATTTTCCTCTCCATATCGCAACGTCACGGCAATGATATGCAGGCTGGTTTTCCTGTTTGTAGGAAGTATCATGTTCCTCATCCATGACGATCAGTCCGAGGTCCCTGAACGGCAGGAAAACTGCGCTTCTTGTACCGACGATGACCCGTGCCTTATTGCTGTAGACAAGCTTATACTGCTCGTATTTTTCCTGAGGGTTCAGGCCGGAATGGTAGATCGCGAGCGCATTTGAAAAGCGTTTTGATACCCGTTCGATCATCTGGGGCGTCAGGGCGATCTCCGGAACGAGGATCAGTACCTGGCGTCCTTCTTCCAGCGCATGCTGGGCAAGATTCAGGTATACTTCCGTTTTGCCTGAACCGGTCACCCCTTTGATCAGGAAAACAGGATCATCACTGTTCCTGACCTCATCCACTGCTTTCTGCTGCTGGGGTGTCAGGACCCTGCCGTTTTCTTCTTCTCCGGCAGGCATCACAGCTTCTTTTTCAACGCTGAATACCTCAACTGCGTCTTTTTCGATCAGCTTTGCCAGAACAGAGGGATACTTCTTTCTCATCTCCGTATAGGAGGCTTCCCCGAGCTCTGTGATCTCCCTGTAGCATGAGAGCTGTTTAGGCGTCAGCGACACTTCGTTGTCCAGGATCCGCACTCTGCGTTCCAGTACTGCCTGGCTGATCTTTCCGCCCGGCTTGATCTTCCCCGGCAGCATGCACTGAAAACAGCTGATCGCCGTAGACAGCGTATTTTCACGCATCCACATGGCAAGATCATGCAGTTCAGGTGTGATCAGCGGGGCGTCGTCAAGCACGGAAAGCACAGGTTTCAGGCTGATGCCGAGACGTTTCTCTGCTTCCTCAAGTGTTTCCTGTGTCTCTGTGACGGATTCCACAAAGCCGATGACATTGCGGTTTGCGAAATTAACGCTCACACGCACACCGGGCGTGATATCCCCGTCATAATAATATGTAAATGTCCGATCGATATGCCTCACGGGATGTTCGATCCAGCACTCTGTCAATTTCATTTATTTCTCCCGGTCTGCTGCCTGCTGTCCTGCTTTTTCCGGCGCTGCCTGCAGTGCGGCTGCAGACACCAGGTCCTTGATCAGTTTTTTGGTCGTATCACTGGTACCTGAGTAGGCAGTCGTTATGACCTTCATCAGTCCTTTTCCGGTGATCTCCTGTACGGTGACGGCACCGCCTGCGGACAGTGTATTGAATACATCATCCACAAAGATCCTGCGTTCTGCCGGATCGATATTCTCGATCCATTCCTTGATGGATCTGGATACCCAGTCACTGACTTTATCATATCCTTCGGCATCTTCATAACCCGTACCCATCAGTTTCCACAGAAACAGGTCATGCTGGAGCAGCCCGGATTCGTTTACATCGACGATCTCTGTCCGGCCGTACGGGATCTCAAAGATCCTTCCGATCACGCAGAAAGCAGGATTGATCCTGACGATCCTGTCAGCCAGCGGTTCAAGCAGCCTGATGTCCAGTACCTCCGGGGAAAAACCGGGCGAATCATTCGCATATACTTTGATCAGCTTTTTCCGTTTTTTTGCGTCCAGCATTGCGCACGCAAACAGAGCCAGGTTGCCGCCCTTGGAATGTCCTCCGACATAATATTTCCGCAGCGGACGCATGACCTTTTTCAGATATTCCTCCGCATATTTCTGCGAGCTGATCAGGGAATAGGAAAGAATGAAATCCTCTTTCCAGCCGATGATCGTATTGTCCGTACCGCGGAAGCTGACATATGATGTCCTGCCGTCGATCACGAATTCGCATGCTGAAAACTGTGTCTGGTCTTCTTCCGAAAAGATCTCACAGTATTCCCGTACGGCGATCTCACCGAAACGTCTGGAACGGAGAATCGTCTTTACGGTATCTTCATATCCGCCTTCAAGTGTTTTCAGGCGGTATGCACCGGGCTGTTCAATGATATCTGCACAGTCTTTCAGCTTCATTTCCGTCGTTTTCTCATCGGTGAAAACAGGTGAAAAATCAAGATAGGAAAGTGCCGAGAAGATCAGGTTATCGACATCATTAAAACCCGCCTGTGAAAAGCTCAGATCTCCGCGCCAGCGGATATATGTTTCCATGGGAGATTTTTTCATAACACCTCACACGGCTGCTGCCGTTTTATTCAAAGTGCCAGCCTTCTTTCCGGCACCACCATTTCGCTGCTTCAAGACGGAAACTGTTCTGGAATTTGTACCAGTCATCCAGGAGGTAAAGCTGTGCTACGGCTTCCCGGAACCGGCGGAATGCGCCTTTTCCCTGGATCGCCCTGCCGAGTTTGTTTTTATACATCGGCTGCGTTTCAACGAACGCTTCCATCATCCTGTAATCACTGTAGGGAGAATTATGGAGATCATATCTGCCGGGCATTTCTACGAAGCGGTCCGGATCTTCTTCCAGAAGGACAGAAAACTCATCTTCAGCCTCTGAATCGATAAACGCTTCATCATTGAGCATGGATTCCAGTTCACCTGACTTGAGATCATAGTAATATGTTGAAAAATCGTCCGCCATCTCGATGGCTTCGGCGACCTTCTTCAGTTTAAGACACGGCAGGCTGTTTTCACTCACGCTGTGATAACGCATCCAGAGATTGCCTGCTTCTGTTGCCTGCGCGCTCATCAGGCGGAATTCAGTCATGAAAGAACCGTCAAACAGCGGTTTGTCTTTTTCATCCGCCAGTACAGGCGCAGTGACAAGGCTCAGCTCATCGATCACATCCTTCTTCAGGAATGCCCCGTCCAGCACACTTCCGCCTTCCAGCAGCAGTGTCCTGATCTCAAACATGTCATACAGTTTTTCCAGGGCAGTACCGATATTCAGTACCTTGTTTCCGGCAAAGATATAGGCAACACCGATACTTCTGTAATAATGCAGGATCTGGTCCGGAACATTTTCCGTCAGGACTTCGATCACATAGCTGCTGTCATAGCCGGGATCCTCATCATGGATGATGGATTCCTTCCAGCCAAGCCTGCCTTTTCTGTCGAACGCGACAGCATATTTTTCCGAGTAATATGCATCCGCCGGAACATAGTCTTCATGGCTGATCTCTCCGGCATCATCAAAAGCCGAAAGGTCCGGATACCATCCCTTTGTAAAGCTTCCTTCCATCGTGACCCTGCCGCAGGCAAATGCGTCTGCCTCAAAGTCCCTGTGTATTCTGTAATAGTCATCCGCTGCTTTTCTTCCTGTCTCTGTCGAAAGAAATGCACCTGTCACTTTCTGATCGATCGAAGCGGTCATATGGCAGATGACATACGGTCTCTTTTTCATTTTGCTAATTCCTCCAGAAAAATTATATCAGTACTGTTCTGTATTCCTGTTCTGTATTCCTGTCCTGTTTGATCATTCATCCGGCCGGTTCAGATATTCATTGATCTTCCTGTTTGTATACTCCGCCTTCTTTTTGCGGATCCATTGTTCGGTATCGCTTTTGATCGCCAGCATTTCATCGACGATCTCTTCCGGCCTGCCCGGTTTTGCCTTGAGCAGATAAGACGTCATCCTGTTGATCATTTTCTCGCTGTGCAGTTCCTGCGTGATCAGAGCCCCGAACTCCCGCGGGTATCCCATTCTCATCAGAACGCTGATCAGCTTATCTGCCGCTTCCTTTTTAGCATCCATCGCTCAGACCTCCCGGATCATGTCCCTGATCCTTTTCACATAATTGATTATAAACTTTTTTCCCTGTCCTTTGTTCCAAACCATCAGAATACCTGTATACAAAAAAGGAACCTGCTGT
>JAFOMZ010000172.1 GCA_017421125.1 Solobacterium sp. | reverse complement strand
CGATATTCCGGAGCTTCTGGATTATTTGAAAGTACTCAAGGAAGAAGGTTTCTTCCGTGCAGATGAACCGCTTGTTCTTTCCATGGAAGTATCCCCTACCGCTTCTGAAAGCGAAGAAATCATTCTTGCAAATACCAAGCGTTGCCTGAACCGTGCATGGGCACTGCTGGAAGACTGAACTAAGGAGACTGAAACATATGAAAATTGTTGTTCTTGACGGTTATACCGAGAATCCCGGAGATCTTTCCTGGGATGCATTCAAAGAATTCGGTGAAGTCATCGTATATGACAGAACCAGCTATGTTGACGCTGACATCATCCGTGAACGGATCGGGGATGCCGGGATCATAATCATCAATAAGACTCCCCTTACCGCAAAGACATTCGAGACATGCGGAAATATCCGTGCCGTCCTGGTCCTTGCAACAGGCTACAACGTTGTCGATGTCAATGCCGCAAAAGAAAGAAACATTCCCGTCATCAATGTTCCTACTTACGGTACACAGATCGTCGGTCAGTACGCTGTCAGCCTGCTGATGGAGATCTGCTCTCATATCGGACACCACAATGAAACTGTCCATGAAGGAAGATGGGAAAACAATGATGACTGGTGCTACTGGGACTATCCAATGATCGAACTGTACGGCAAGACAGCCGGCATCATCGGTCTTGGCAGGATCGGTCAGGCTACAGCAAGGATCTTGAATTCCCTGGATATGAAAGTACTTGCTTTCGACAGAACACCGAATGACCGCGGCAAAGAACTGGCAGAATATGTCGAGCTTGATGAACTGTATGCACGTTCCGATGTGATCTTCCTGCACTGCCCGCTTTTCCCGAGCACAGAAGGCATGATCAACAAAGACAGCATTGCCAAAATGAAGGACGGTGTCATCCTGATCAACAACAGCCGCGGTCAGCTTGTCGTTGAACAGGACCTGGCTGACGCACTGAACAGCGGAAAAGTTTATGCCGCAGGTCTTGATGTTGTTTCCACTGAACCGATCAAAGGAGACAACCCCCTGCTAAAGGCAAAGAACTGCATCATCACCCCACATATTTCCTGGGCAGCACAGGCAGCCAGACAGAGGATCATGGATATCACTGTCGACAATCTGAGAGCTTTCCTGGAAGGAAATCCTGTCAACGTTGTAAACAAATAAACATGTGGATATGAAAACCATGCCGGCCGGCATGGTTTTACTGTTTCGGGATAAAGAGAATGTTCAGGTCAGTTTCCTTGTCGATTCCGGGAATTTCCCCGATATTGCTGTACTGCCACATCTGGAAGGCAAACGGGAAGTCTGTTGAAACAGAGACCTTGTGATAGGATGCCAGCCAGAACGGATAGTCGTCCTGCAGGTCAGCCATGTTGATCTTGTATGTCAGCCAATTCTCGCTGCCGTATACGACAGCATCATATCCGGCATCTTTGATGACCTGGCAGAATGCCCTGGCAATTTCCGTACGTTCTTCCGTCGTCAGATCGATGATCCTGTCATGATCCGTGACTTCTTCCATATCGTAAGCGATCGGGAACTTGATGCCGTAATCTTTGATCTCGTACAGAACAAAGCGTGCTTCTTCTTCCGCTTCTTCAACATTCTTTGCCTGTGAAAAGAAATATACACCCAGATCAAGGCCTGCTTCGGCAGCGCCTTTCATATTTCTGTGGTAAAGGACATCCTCATGGATCTCGCCTGTTTCATAACCGCAGTAGCCTGCGCGTATGATCGCGAACGTTACCCCTGATCCTTTGACTTTTTCCCAGTCGATCTCTTCATTATGGACGGACACATCGATCCCGATCGTGGATGTATACTTGTCATCTTCATAGACCCAGAACTGATCGCTTCCATCCATCTTTTCCCAATCATAATCATGCAGATATCTGGGATCCGGTGTGGGTGTCGGTTCGATCGTAGGCTGAACAGGAGGCTTATGACCGCTTGTCAGGGCGATCATCAGTGCCGCAAACAAAACGATACACAGCAATGTGATCAGAATCGCCACTGCAAGTGCCAGAAAGTTGATCCTGCGTTTACGTCTTTTCGGTACCGCCATGAAACGATTATAACATGCTGTTTATAAAACATCATTTATACTTAAAATATGACAAAACAGTTTAACGGAATCTTTTTTGATCTGGGGTGGACACTTGAAATACCGGAAACAGGAGACTGGATGTTAACAAAGAAGTTCAGGGAATACTATCCTTTGGAAATGCAGCAGTCTGTGGACCGGACTGTGTGGAGAAATGCCCTGATGAAGGCAAGCCAGCCGCTTATCGAACACCATCAGATGCGGACACGGGAAGAAGAGGAGGATGCATTTACTGGTTTTTACTATGATCTGATCACCAATGCAGGACTTCAAATCACGGAAGAAATTGCCCGGGAAATATCTCATGACCGCACTTATGTATATGAACCGAAGTATATCCTGCTGCCGGATGTCAGGGATCTTCTTTTAAAACTCAGGGAACTGAATTATAAGATCGGGATCATTTCCGATACATGGCCAAGCACAGTGCAGCGTCTGGAATCCTATGGTATCGCACATCTGTTTGACTGTGCGTCCTACAGCTATGAACTCGGTATTTTCAAACCCGATCCGCGGCTGTATCATGATGCATTGGAGAAGATCGGACTTCCTGCACAGCAGTGTATCTTTGTGGATGACCTTCCGGGCAACCTTGAGGCTGCCCAAAAGCTCGGCATCCATCCGGTACAGTCAATTGTCAGGCCGGGCATCAAAACTGATCCCCGATTTGACAGTATCCGCAGACCGTCTGATCTTCTGGAATTACTAAACAGAAAGTGTGATCAAGATGTTCAATGTTCATGATATTACACGTGATGCGTGCATGCTGAGAGGTCATCTCAGAAAACAGGGCTATGACTGGTGGTGGCATTCCTTCACCGCACATGATGCACTGACAGGCGAAGAGAAACCGTTCTTCATAGAATTCTTCCTCTGCAATCCGGATCTGGCGCAGGATATACCTGTGCTGGGACAGCTGCCTGATCGTCCCAAACCTTCTTATCTCATGGTAAAGGCAGGCTGCTGGGGTGAAGATCATTGCCAGCTGCACAGGTTCTTTGCATGGAAGGACGTTAATGTCCATATGGATGCGCCGTATTCCGTTCAGGCAGACGACTGTCTGGCAAGCGAAACAAAGCTGAAAGGTTCTATACATGTGGTCGGAAGTCAGCAGCATCCTGAGTGGATGTGCGATGACGGTGATATGTCCTGGGATCTCACTGTTGACAAACAGATCGCATTCAATGTCGGATACGGAGCCAGCAGGCCCATGAGAGACGCCGAAGCGTTTGACATGTACTGGCATGCGGAAGGCATGAAGACGCAGTATTCAGGTACCGTTGTATGCAATGGAAAAACATATATCGTAACTCCGGAAACTTCTTACGGCTACGCAGATAAAAACTGGGGCTGTGACTTTACAACGCCCTGGGTATGGCTTTCTTCCAATCATCTGTTCAGCAGACGCAGAAATGAATGGCTGGAAAACAGCGTCTTTGATATTGGCGGAGGAAGGCCGAAGGTTTTCCATGTCGCACTGGACAGAAGACTGCTGGGCGTCTTCTGG
>JAFOMZ010000171.1 GCA_017421125.1 Solobacterium sp. | reverse complement strand
TCTCATCTGGACACCACCGGTCATCTCAGCCGGGAAACCATGAAAACGGCAGAGGAAAGACTGAAGGCTGTTCGTGAAGCAGTCGGTCCGGATATGGATATTCTCATTGAAAACCATGCAATGACCGATGCGAATACAGCCATCCAGTTTGCCAAAATGGCTGAGCCTTATGACATCATGTTCCTGGAAGAAGGCTGCACACCGCTGAATCCCGGAGTAATGCGGAAGATCGCGGAAAACACAACGATCCCGCTGGCTACAGGAGAAAGAACGTATACCAGATGGGGATTCCTTCCGTTCCTGGAGAACCACAGTCTGTCACTGATCCAGCCTGATATCGGTAACTGCGGCGGTATTACCGAAGCAAAGAAGATCTGTGATCTGGCACATATGTTTGATGTCGGCGTGCAGATGCATGTCTGCTCCAGCCCGATCAGCGTTGCGATCGCACTGCATCTGGAAGCTGCTGTTCCGAACTTTATCATCCATGAGCATCACATCGCCAACACGACAAGCGGAACGATCGCAGAGTGTATTTACGACTATCAGCCGGTCAACGGTTATTTCACTGTTCCGGAGCTCCCTGGTATCGGACAGGATATTTCACCTGAAGCGATCAGGAAGGCTGAGGTCGTTCACTTCTGATAGCACGGAGCCTCAAGGAAAAGCATCCTGATCGTGCGCAGGCACGAAACCCGATCATTTATCAGCATATAAGAGCAGAAAGCAGATCAATCAGTTTGTACCGATACATCTGCTTTTTTCTGTGCTGACCGGTCCAATGAAAGTTTTTCACGATACAGGCAATAGTACTGAACCGGACAGCAAAACACATGATTCTTACATACAGGTCGACAAAAATAGACCGTCTGAAAACTGATATACTTTGCTGAGAATATGTCAAAAGATTCAAACTGATCGATCAATTAAGTATCAAGCAGGTGAGGGAATGATAACAATCAAAAAGACAGTGAGGGAGAGTTATGTCAGATAAGAAGAATTGTGTTATTTCGTGGGCGTTTAGTATTTTGTTATGCTTCAGCAGCTCGTTCAGTGTTATCCGGGCGGAAGAAGAAATGGTTTCTGAGCCAGAGAACACAATGATGACAGAAGAAACAGAAATGACGGAAGGGATCATTCCTGAAGAAGAAACTGCCTCTGAGGATGAGAACGTCCTTGAAGAAACCGAACAGACAGACGAAGAGAATTTCGTGGATCTGCAGAATGAGGAACAGGAAAATGTTCCTGCGGATCAGAATATCGATGAAGGAACTGAATATAACGAGGAAGAAGTTTCTGAATTACCGGAACAGGAAGAAATCTCAGAAACGGAAGCTCCTGAAGGACTTCAGACAGAATCGGAAGAAGATCCTGAAGTTGAGGAGGCATTGGAGCAGGAAACTGAAGAAGCGGAAGTACAGGATGGCGAAACAGTTATTTATACCGAAGCTGATTTTGGTGATCCCCAGCTGTATCAGTATCTGCTCAGAGAATACGGTGTAAACGGACAGCTGACACAGGAAAAGCTGGATACTGTAACATCCGCTTATTTCGGTTTCAGGTATCTGAATAAAGCACTTACATCTGTCGAAGGGATCCAGTATCTGCGAAACCTCACATATCTGGATTTAACAGGTCATAATCTGACGAATATCGATGCTGTACTTGGATTGACAAAACTTGGAACACTGAATGTCAACTATAACGATCTGGCTGACATTCCTGATCTTTCAGGGACGAGTATCACGTCACTGCAGCTAAACTATAACTTCCTGACTGAACAGAAACTGACGACAGACAAGCTGCCTCCTGCAGTGGCCTCAAATACGTACTTCATCAGTTCCGCCCTGCGCATGCAGCGGAAACAGGATATCACGACAGAGTCACAGTATTACTTCATTGACGGAAAGCCTTCTTTCCTCCTGGGATGTCAGTGGAAGACAAACCGTGATGTGTATGCGGAACTGACTTACGGTGAAAAAACAGCAGCATTAAAGTCAGACACAGCATTGACGATGTATATCAAACAGTTCCGGTTTGAAGATCTGAACAGCACGGAATATGACTTCGGACTGGAACCCGGCAATGATTACAGCTTCACTCTCCGTGTGTACGATAAATATGGCAGTGAAATGAAAAAGGAAATCACTGTTCACTACACAGACAAGATCGTCCTGATGAATACGGAAGAACTGGCCAGCACGGAAACATACAGCAATTTCATTTTCCAGATTCTTGGAAGCTATGAACTTGATGAGATCAATGTGATGATCCGGGATCAGGCAGACAATGTTCTTCAGGGAGTCGGTGATTTCAATGCGTATCTGGAGAATTACGGCGGGTATTATCCGGATCTGAATTATGACGGATACAACATTTCAAACACGCAGACAACAATGGTCGGCTTCACTGTCTTCCAGGGCATTCCTGCGGGAGAATATGATGTTGTCGTTACTGTCAGGAATATCACATATGTCCTGGAAAAGAAGATCATCTCCTATGCGGCAGATGAAGGTCCGCTGGTAAACTATACAGACCTGGTTGATGATTACGATAACTATGGTCCGTATGTTCATATCCAGATGGAGATGTCGAACATGTATTCCGAAGACATTATCCCGATCCTGTATGTAGGTGAAACACCTGTGACGGATCCGGAACCGGTAAATACGATTACTGTCGATGATTATGGTACAGGCGGAAAGGTGATCTTTGTCCTGAAGAAGACAGGATCTGTCTGGGATCATACAGACAGTACGATTGAAGGAAAGATCCGGCTGCTGAATCCAAAAGAGATCGCTTACCGGGACCTCAGGGATATGCATGCACAGGCACTTCCATTTGATTATGATTCATTCTATCTGTATCCGAATTCATACAAGATCACTTCGGGAGCCTACAACTACAAAAAGCAAAGATTTGAATTCAGCACCAGCTCCAATATCCCGGCCGGGACGAGCATCAGTATTAACCTGAAAAAGCTCTTTGGGTCTGCAGTCGTCGCTCAGGGAACAGGTACCGTTGATGAAGATCATATGGCGTATATGGTCCTGAAAGATACAGAAGGCAATATTTATGAGCCTGTGGAAAACACAGTTCAGCTGTATCTGACAGCTACATTCACAGTCAACGGAACAAGCAGGACAGCGAACTGCAGTCTTGATCTGCTGAAATACAATTACGAAGATACTAATGTATCTCTTTCGATCAGGGAAGCAGTATACACCAATGAAACGGTACTGGACGCATTGCTGTGTCTGAGTGATCAGACAGCAGTTCCGGATGACTATACCGTTGACATCCAGAATCTGAGTACAGGTACAGTGTATGGTGTGACAGCTTCATGGAAGAAGATCTCCGCAGATGGTGAGGAACCATGTGTTTATACCGGTACCCTGGAACTTCAGGAACTGCTGTCTGCCGACGTATACACAGTTCGTCTGAAAGCACCGGACGGAACTGTCGGAAGATATCAGGTAACTGTTGTTGAAGAAGATGATACATTCTATGAAGAATCCCAGTCACTGGTGAAAACAGCAGATTCGGACAGTGATTATGTGTTCACGCTTAGTTCCGTTACCCTAAGTCCGTACAGTGAGGAAAATATAGCAGATGTATGGGAGGACAACGATTACGCGCTCCGCTTCTTTGATGAAAACTGGAATGAGCAGACCGACTGGACAGTAGAAAAATATGAACGTATCAGTGCGTCCAATGAATGGAAGTTCTATATCAAAGGTCTGGATACATCCTTAAACAGGATCTATGCCAGAGTGACGAAAGATGGCAGAAATGCACTCCATCCTGCGACGAATATGGATTATTACGTGCATTTCGGAGAAGAATCTGATCCGGAACATGGAATATTGTACTCATTCTCCACGGACGATGGATCGGGATTCAATTTCCATCTGATTTCCAATAATAAGACAGAGAACTTCTGTTATGGGTTATATATCCATGGTACAGAAGGATATCCTGTTGTACTTGAGATCTACCCGTATGGTCAGTCTGTACCGGTCAAAACGATTACGATC
>JAFOMZ010000170.1 GCA_017421125.1 Solobacterium sp. | reverse complement strand
GCAAGCGACTGGCTGATCCGTTACTGGTATGACCACTATGATGAGCTGGATATCGAATATGATTCGCCTTACAGCGCGGATACGGTCACTGCCGGAAAGTACAGTCTTCTCATGGAACGCAATCCCGGGTTTATTCCCGAATAAGCAGAGATAAAGGATGTTGAAGAACTCACAGAAGAAGACCGGAAACTGTATGCTGAGATCGAATATTCACGATTGATCTCACGTATCGACCAGATCAAAAAGACACAGAATATTTCCTATGTATTCGGTGTGGTTACGGAAAAACCATATGATCATCAGAAAGTCCTGTTCATATCTGCGGGACCGGGTGATATACGCGGAAGTGAAAAGGGTCAGGTATATCCGATCGGAACAGAACTGATCGTTACGGAAGAACGGCAGAACGCAGTATTGAATGCCATATCCGGTGAGCCGCAGTTTTCCTATAATGAAGACGAAAAGTACTTTGACTATTATTATCCGTTCTGTTCGATTGATTCTCACGATGTCCTGATCGTGATCTCAATGTATGTTCCCAAAGTAGAGATGCCGTTTTATGACAGTATGGCCAAGCTGAGTGTGATGACGATTGGATTTATGGCCCTGCTGGCAGCGATCTGTCTTGCGATGATCATAATGGTCATTCTGCTTCCGCTGAAAGATGTTCAGGACAATATCAGTCTGTTTAAGAATACAAAGGACAGCAGTACTGTTGTGGAAAATCTGTCAAAGATCAGTTCTCATAACGAGATCGCCGAACTTTCTTCTGATTTTGCGTCAATGGTTGTGGAACTGAACGCATACATGATCCGGAATGAAGAAACTGCAGTCAGGGAAGAACACAACAAAACAGAGCTGGCTCTTGCAAACAGGATCCAGAGTGCGATGCTGCCGAATGTATTCCCGTCATATCCTGACAGAACAGATTTTGATATCTATGCTTCAATGACTCCTGCAAAGGAAGTCGGCGGAGACTTCTATGATTTTTTCCGGTTGATGATGAGCATTTGTGCCTGGTGATCGCGGATGTATCCGGCAAAGGAGTTCCGGCTGCACTGTACATGATGGCAACGAAGATCTTGTTGTCACAGATGATCAAAACAGACAGATCAGCAGCTCAGATCCTCAATGAGGCAAATGCTTCGATCTGCTCAAAAAATCCCGAAGAAATGTTTGTAACCGTCTGGCTCGGTATCCTGGATCTGACAACAGGGATCATGACATGTGCAAATGCCGGTCATGAATACCCGATGCTGAAGAAAGCAGGGGGACAGTTTGAACTGGTCAAAGATAAACACGGTCTTGTGATCGGTGCTATGGAAGGAGCAGTGTATCAGGATTATGAACTTCGTCTGGATCCCGGAGCATCCGTGTTCGTCTATACAGACGGTCTGGCAGAAGCTTCCAGCAGTGATCATCAGATGTTTGGAACAAACAGGATCCTTGATAATCTGAATACAGATCCCGACAGAACACCGGAAATGATCCTGCAGGATATGAAACAGGCGGTCAGCAGCTTTACGCAGAGTACGGAACTGTTTGATGACCTGACGATGATGTGCATAACATATCACGGAAAAGTCTGAAATATGCATTCACACAGGAAGGGGACTGATCATGGAACGCTTGGAAGCTTTTGAAAAGATGCTGGACGATATCCGCAGACAGGCTGATCTTGAGAAAAGGAAAATGGATGAGTTGAAGGCTGAAGGAAAAGAAAAAACAGCAACTTACCGTCAGTATTTTGGAAATCGCCTTGTACTCAAAACGATCCTGGATAAGTACAGGGAATACGGTCTTCTGGACTGACCGTTCCTGTAAACAGGAAAATACAAAAAAAGGAACTGTTTTATGCGGGTGATGATCATAAATCATCCGGGCATATGACAGTTCCTTTATTATCAGCTGTGTATACAGATCAGCCGTTGATATCTTTGATGAGTTTGAGCAGGTATGCCGCAATGCAGATATCCACAACACTTGTGCCGATATTTACTCCGCCGGCTTTGTTTATAAAGCCGAGGACACAGCTCGCAAAGTCAAGGATGATCGCTACCCAAAGAAGGAATGAAGCTGACTTTGCCTTTGAAGGATCTGTCGCAGACATATAGCAGTAAAGACCTGTGATCGCTGTAATTGCTCCTGCAATAAAGTACGGAATTTTTCCGGACGCAACGATCAGACCTTCAACCGCATATATCAAGCCAAAGATGATCTCAATCATCGAAAGAGTTCTTAAAGATTTCTGTTTATCACTCATAAATGTCACCTCCAGTTGAAATTATAATACCGAATGAAAACAAATGTAAATAAAATGAAAATAATGTAAACGCTTAATTACACTGTTATTTACCGTTATTAACCGTTTTTCTTCTGCGCAGCGATCAGATACCGATGGATCGTTCCTTTTACTGTACCATTCCGTTCGATTTCTTCCTGCATTTCCAGCAGGTGATCAAAACAATGATCTACCGAAAATCCGGGAAATTCCCATTCAATGATACGGGCAAACCAGACAAATGCACCGACATCAAAGAATCTGATCGGTCGGAAAGCCTCTTCAGCACGGAGGATCTCAAAACCGGCTTCTTTCAATATGTCTGTCTGAATATTTAATTCAGCTTCCGGAAAGGGGAGAGGTGTACCGGGCAGGACCATTTCGACAAGTTCACGATCGTTCCTGGCACCGACCTGCTGGGTGATAAACAGTCCGTCACTCTTGAGCAATCTGAAGACTTCCGTCGGATCAAAGCTTCCGTGTCTGTTGATCATGATATCAAATGAACCGTCCGGAAAAGGGATGTCGGACACATCATCACAGGCTTTGAAATCAATGCCCAGGGGCAGCAGTGTTTCCCTGCACAATTCAACATTCGGCGGATATCCTTCCGTAGCTGCTGTATTGCCGTATGGGTGTCCCAGGGATAACAGGAACTCACCGCCGCCGGTGTCATAGTCGAGCAGCTTCATATCCGGAAGCAGATACTGATCAATGATCGTTTTATAATCCCAGGGAAGATCCTGTTCTTCCTCGTATCTGCCATGAATATGGGAAAAGTCCCATCCATGGATATGTGCTGTCTTTTCTTCTGCTTCCCATGTTTTCCGAAGCTGATCGATCTTATTGGTTTCCATAGCTGCTCCTTTATAAGAAACGATGTGTTTTTGGAAGTATTTCAATTATACAGCACATGAAACATGTTGATTCAGTATGATCGTGCGTAGGTTTACAAAGAAACTGACAGTTCCGCTATAATGACATTGAACATGAAGGAGATTTCCATATGACAAAGAAGATCGTTGTAGTAAATGCCGGTCCGAGAAAAGGCTGGAATACAGATACGCTGCTTACAGAAACCGCAAAAGGAGCTGAAGCTTCCGGGGCTGAGATCATCCGTTTTGATCTGTTCCGTCTGGAAAGATATACCGGATGTATTTCCTGTTTCGGCTGCAAGAAACAGCAGTTCAAAGGTCACTGTATCTGCAGGGACGGGCTGACACCTGTGCTTGATGCGATCCGTGAAGCAGACGGATTGATCATCGGTTCACCCAACTATCTTTCGGATCTGACCGCTTCTTTCCGCGCGCTGTATGAAAGGCTGATCTTCCAAAATCTGACGTATAACCGCGAAACACCCTGCTGCAACGACCGCCTGATCCCGGTGTTGCTGGTTATGACGAGCAATGCGCCGGATACGATGTATCTGAACCTGCTGAACAATTACAAAGCAACGCTCAGCCGGTTTGTCGGGCCGACAGAACTGTTTGTCAGCGGCAATACACTGCAGCTCAAAGACTACAGCAAAACAGACTGGGAATGGACAATGTTTGATCCGAAGACCAAGCAGGAAAGACATGATACTGTTTTCCCGGAGGAATGCAGAAAAGCTTATGCGTTGGGTGAGGCGCTTGTAAGCAGATAAAACTGTTATTATCCGTATAAATAACGAAAACCCCTCAGACCTTTGCACGGTTTGGGGGGTGTTTATATCAACGTTCAGAAATACATGCTGTCGAGCAGTGTGATCCCCGTATTTGTCCTGAAGACATCCTGCCGGAATCTGCTGACAGAATTCCGGTAGTTTTCATTTTCTCCGGCATTGACGAGGAAGTCAGCTTCCAGCAGGATCTGGTAGTCCATACCGTCCACATTGGTAAATGTATGATGGCGGCTGACAAGGTAACAGATCCGCTCAAGCATCTCTTCACTTATGCCTGCATCTTTGTAAAATTCACGAACCATCGGCGGTCCGTATTTTTCCTGAAGGTCATGGGGAGAAATTCCGTATTCCTTCCGGAGTGAAGGGCAGGCAATATCATGGACGATCGCCGCAAACTCAAGTGTCAGCTGTGTCTGCTCATCAATGCCTTCCTGTTCACCGATGTTTTTTGCATACGCCCATACTTTCAGAAAGTGGCAGATATCATGCTGGCTGCCCTGGCAGTTATCGATCATTCTGATGACCGCTTCACTGATCGTGATCATATGTTTTTTCCCTTTCCTTGAACGAAATATGAAG
>JAFOMZ010000169.1 GCA_017421125.1 Solobacterium sp. | reverse complement strand
TTACCCCTCTGAGGAATGATGCACCGTCTCACTGACACCAACATCAGTTTTATCATAAAATGACCAACAGTACCATAACATTCATGAATTTGACATCATGCCGCGATGAACCCGTGTGATTTATGATAAAATTGATTGAACCTGCATATGATGCAGACTGTATCACAGACAGATCAATGGAGAACATATATGGCCGGAGAACACAAAGAACCGACTGCAGCAGTTGTAAGAAAAGCATTTCTGAAGATCCTTCCGCTGCAGATATTCGGCATCGTCATCATCGCTCTGAATACATTCATAGACAGCCTGATCACCAGCCGTTTCCTCGGAACGGAAGCACTTGCGGCGATCGGTCTGTTCTGCCCCGTCACCACGCTGCTGACCGCATCGAATGTGCTGATCGTGGGCGTACAGATCCTCTGCAGCAAATATATCGGAAGCGGTGAAGGCAGAAAAGTCATCAATATCTTCTCGGCAGGCGTTGTCTTCCTGACGGCAGTCAGTCTTGCCCTGGGTATTCTGTGCTTCGTATTCCGCAGCAGTCTGGCAGCCTTGCTCGGGGCAGACGGAAATATGCTGAAGCTGCTGGCTGACTATACAGCCGGATTTGCCTTCGGCATTCCCGGCCAGGTACTGTTCGGTATGATGATGTTCCTGCCGCTGAACAATGATATGAAGCGGTCCTATATCGGGTCGGTCGCTATGGTCATCCTGGATATCGTTCTGGACTTGTTGTGCGCTGTAGTCATGGGATGGGGGACCCTCGGTATGGGTATCGCCACCTCCCTGGCAAATACGATCGGTGCTGCCATCGTCATGTCCGGATTCAGAAATCCCGGAAAAGCCGTCCACCTCGAACTGAAGGATATCTCCTACAGCGATCTGCCGCATGCATGTGTGCTGGGTCTTCCGAACCTGATGTTCACGATCGGCAATACGGTCAAGGCATTTATCATGAACCGCGTCATGCTGAGCGCAGGCGGCGGCATCGCGCTGGCTGTCATGAACGTTCAGGGAAACATCTGCGCGATCGTCGGTTCCGTCCCGCTGGGTGCAGCCGGAGCCTTCATGTCACTTGCCAGTGTGTATTACGGTGAAGAGGACAGAAAGTCGTTTATTGAAGTTGCGGACATCTGCCTGAAATACGGTGTTGTATTCTGTGCAGCCCTCATGGTGCTGCTCATGGCAGGATCATCCCTGATCCCTTCCATGTTCTTCAGCAGAACAGACGCGGCATGGAACATGGCAAGAAGAATGCTGCTGCTCTTCCCTGCATGGCTGATCGGAAATATGATCTTCAATATCTTCATGCGTGCCTACCAGTGCCAGGGTGAAAAGAAGCTCGTCAACTTCCTCTCATTAATGGAAAATCTCCTGATCGCAGGTTTCACTGCTGTCAGTGTCAGAGCCATCGGTACAGACGGTGCGTGGCTTGCATTCCCGTTTGCCGAGCTGATCTGTATCTTTATCATGGCTATGGCTATCCGGAAACAGACAGGAAAGTTCAGCCTGGACCTGCCTGTCTGGCTGAGGATCAAACCGGATTTCGGTGTTTCCGCAGAAAACTGCCTCAGCTTCTCCATGCAGACGATGGATGAGGTCGTCAACATTTCCGAACGTGTCATTGATTTCTGCAAAGCCAGAAATCTTCCCGACAAGATCTCGATGCTTGCCGGACTGTCCATTGAAGAGATGGCGGGCAACGTAATCCTGCACGGCTTTACCAAAGACAAAAAGCGTCACAACGTCGATGTACGTATCGCGATCAAGAATGATAAAACAACGATCAGGGTACGGGATGACTGCAGATCATTTGATCCGATGGAACGCCTGAAACAGTTCACACCGGAGGATGTTACGAAAAACATCGGTATCCGCATGATCGTCAAGCTGACGGAAGAGGTCTTCTATCAGAACAACGCAGGCATCAATACACTGCTCATCAGGATCTGAATGAAAAGGAACGCATATGATCACAATGTGCGTTCCTTTATCATTTTCTTTTTTTTCTGCTTATGCGGATGTTTTCCCTTTATATGCAAGGCACATCATCGTCAGGTCATCAAACTGTTCAGCTTCTTTTACGAAGTCGTTGACTGCCTGATGCACGTTTTCCAGGATCTGTTCCGGTGCGGCTTCAGGATCGACATTCAGCGCGTCGACCATGCGGTCTGTACCGAACATGTTGTTTTCCGCGTCAGCTGCCTCCGGTACACCGTCAGTATAGACGAACAGTTTGTCACCCGGTTCCAGCGTCAGTTCATAATCTTTGTATACAGCATCTTCCATCGCGCCGACGACCAGACCGTGCTTATCCTTCAGCAGCTCAAATCTGCCGTTCCTCATGATGGCGGGATACTCATGACCTGCATTGGATGCCTTCATTTTTCCGGTGCTGAGCTCGAGGACACCCAGCCAGATCGTAACGAACATATCGACGATATTGTCGGAACAGATGACCTCATTGGTCTTGATGAGTACTTCTGAAGGAGAATTCACCAGCATTGCCGAGTTCTTGACGATCGCCTTGGATACCATCATGAACAATGCTGCGGGAATGCCCTTGCCGCTGACATCTGCCATGACCATGCACAGATGATCGCTGTCGATCATGAAGAAATCGTAGAAGTCACCGCCGACTTCCCTTGCCGGCTTCATGACCGCATAGATATCAAACTCATCCCTGTCCGGGAACGGCGGGAATATATGCGGCATCATGCTGTTCTGGATCCTGGAAGCGGTCTGCAGTTCCGTATTCAGGCGCTCTTTTTCAACAGCTTCTGCCTGCTGTTTCTCCATGGCTTCCGTCTTCTGGTCAATGTAGATCCACACAGCTCCGACCAGTGCGGCACCGCACAGCAGTACTGACATCAGATAGAACCATCCGTACTCAAATACCGTCTTCTGCTTGATGATCGGTACACTGATACTGCTGTTGGAGTATCCGGTAGAGTCATGGATCGTCACTGTGAAGCTGTATTTTCCGCCGGGAAGCTTCGTATAAGTGATCGGCGTCAGATCCTTATAAGAGATATCGACCGGATTCTTTTCAAAGCCTTCCAGGCAATATGTCACCATCGGATCCGTCAGCGAATAATTGAACACATTGAAGTAAACTACGACCTTCTGGACATCCCATCCGAGATGGAATTCACCGTTCTCATCCGGATAGATGCGTACACCGTCCGCATCTATATACGGAACGGAAGACTTGACCCGGGAGACATCCTCCATAGCCTCATCAATATTGACCTTCACAACACCCATCGTACCGGAAATATACAGATTTCCGTCCTGATCCAGTTCACTGTAGGAATTGCCGGTCGCAACGCATGACAGACCATTTGCCAGACTGTAGTATACCGGTGAGATCGTTTCATTTGCGAGCAGTTCGTCTGCGGAAGTCACATAGATACCGTTGCTGGAGATGATCCACGCATCGTTATGCTTGTTGATATACAGATCATAGTTGTTGGAATACGGGAAGTTTTTAATAGTCGTCACCTGATAGTCTTCCGTCATATAGGCAAGCGAGTTGCTCGTAACGATCCAGAATACTTTGTTGTGTTCATCGTATTTGATGCGCATCACGATACCGGAAGTCAGACCGTCATCCCGGTCGATGCAGGAAATGCCTTTATCATTGATGACATAGATGCCGCCGCCGTTGGAACCGACCAGGAAATCCCCGTTCGGTGCACAGGTTACGGTGAGTGTTTCGGTATTGAGGATACCGTCTTCCCTTCCGTAGTTCCTGATGACTTTGCCGTCTTCTATGATCGATACTCCGCCGGATACGGAAGCCATGATGACACCGTCCTGACGTTCGGTAATGTTGCGGGCATGATCTGTCAGAAGACCGTCTTTTTCATTGAATACAACAGCGTTTCCCCGGTCATAGCATACGATCCCGCATCCGCGCCATGTAGAGAACCATACACGCCCAAGACTGTCTTTGAGAATGGAACGGATACGGCAGCCGTCCAGCAGCCTGATCAGATCTGTGTAATTGAGCGCATCCCCGGAAGCGCTGACCGCGCTTTCCAGAGGAAATGAAGTCACCTGTTCCCGGTTCTCTTCATCGATCACGATCAGTCCCGTATCGGTTCCGACCAGCAGGTTTCCTTCATGAAGACATGTTGAATTAACGACTGTTGACGGTATACCGCACTGATCAAATACATCCAGGAATCTGTTTGGTACGATCTTCATGACACCCTGGCGTGAGGAAACAAACCACAGGTTTCCCTGATAGTCGGAAATAACATGATTGACAGAGTTATCCATCGGAAGACCCTGGAAGAGGGTAAACTGCTCTCCTTCCAGAACACCGATGCCATTGCGTCCGCAGATCCAGAGCTGGTCTCCGAACTTCTGAATATCACCGATCTCAGTCAGCGGGGAGATGTCCGTCTGCTTCAATACGGAAAAACCTTTTTCGGGATTGCCGTAATACAGCGAAGAATCATCATTTCCCAGATACAGATATCCCGGATGATCCATATCCGGAAGAATGCATACAGTACCTACGATCTCATTGTCACGCTCATCAAGATAGAACTCCAGCTGTCCGTCTTTCAGGATAAACAGATCATCACTGCTGGACAGACCGTATACTTTTCCGTCATTGCCTCTGCGCAGCTTGTCAACATATACACCCTCCAGACGGGGTTCATCCATGACCCGGAGATTCATATCCTTATCAATGATGGACATACCGTACGGTGTGCCGATGTAGATCAGTCCGTGATCATCTCCGGAGATCGAACAGATCTTATCGGACTGCAGACCGTCCGATGTATCCCACATACGGAATGACCCCTTTTCCATGACCGCGATCCCGCTGTCATTGGTACCGATCCAGAGACGGTCGCTGTCATCTACATAAAGACTGATGACACTGGCAATGCCTTCCGTCGAATCCATTCTTTCAAAACTGGTTCCGTCATAACGGATCAGACCGCTGTAGCTTCCGATCCATATGAAACCATCCTCTGTTTCGGCGATCGCATTTGCCTCAGAGGTCGGAAGACCGTTTGTATTGTTATAAAGAACCGCAGAATAGCTGTTCCTGCTGCCCACAGGATCTACGATCTCGACCTGGCTGTTCCCAAGCGTCGTATCATCTGACTGTTCTTCTTCAGCATAGCAGAGCGGCTGTGCTGCACATGACAGTACCGTAAGCAGACATAATGACTTTAAAAGATGTTTCATAGTTGTATTATATATCATTCTTTCCGCATCGAACGAGTTTATGACCCCGATAAATATGACATTAAACTTCGGAAATCCGTAAAAAACACCCGCCAAAGACGGGTGCAGTCGTATTCAGATCATTGCCGGAACATGGCCGGCCATCTGTCATCGGTGATTCCGATCTCATCCTCATAATCATCGAAATCATTGTAGTAAAAGAGTTCCTTGAACACCTGTGTTTCCGGTTCATGCAGCACTGCATAAACATAGTTTTCGAAATACAGTTCGGCACGGATCGCCTGATCCGGGTATTCCCGGGATAACCGGATGACCTCATTCAGAAAGGATGCTTCATCCTCAGCATCTGACTTCAGTTCTGCCGCGACAGCATCCTTTCTCATGATCATGATCCTGTTTTCACTTGTCATTCTGT
Source organism: Solobacterium sp. (assembly GCA_017421125.1). Taxonomy (GTDB): domain Bacteria; phylum Bacillota_I; class Bacilli_A; order Erysipelotrichales; family Erysipelotrichaceae; genus Bulleidia. Next base: position 1,146 of record JAFOMZ010000169.1, on the reverse strand, counting down.
TCTGCCATGCGTGCTTTGCGGTCACGTATGATATCGGAAATATCAAACGGCGTTTCATCAGCCGGCATGTCATATACATTCATGAACGGTACATCCTCAGCGCTTCTGAGGGGGAATTCACTCTTTGCTGTAACGTCTTTCATATCACATGCAATGACACCGATATACATATTCGGTACGGCTTTCCGTTCATGCAGAGGTTTGATCTCCCGGTTGTTGCAGGTATACAGAAGGTTGTATCCCTTCTCCCATTCCGCCGGATCATCATTGTAATCCAGGAGCTTCATCGTTCCTTTAGCGATCACGCTCCGGTAGTCGTGGTAATGACCTTTATACTTGTTGTCCGGAAAATCATTGAATTCACTGAAGGTCACGCATACTCTGGGATCCCTTCTGAACAGGTCGATCTTTTTGCCTGCTTTGGTCGTATGGATATAAACCTTCAGCAGTGCATCAGTCATTTCATAGCCGAAGCTCAGCGGTACAACATACGGAATACCGTCCGCATCATTGACACCGATATAAGCGGTATCCATCAGCTTCAGCATTTCATTGATCAATACAGGATCTGTGACTTCTCTTTCAAATCTCCGCATATCATTTCCTCATTGATTGTTTTTCGCAAACTGTGCCTGCATCTTTTCGTAAAATCTCGGGTTTTCACTTCCGTACTTTTTCTGGCATTGATCAAGTGCTTCTTTATACAGATCGACATTGATATGATCATCGATATTGATCCGGGCAGATTCTTTGCTGAGGATTCCAAGCCGTCTCATATATCTCCATGCACGTTTGATCGATTTCTTCATCGGTCCGGTATTCAGGTCGAAACGCGGGTTATCCAGATATGCACGGATGACTTCCTCATCCTGGTCGATCACTTTGATCGCTATGTTCACAGCATCCTCATGATTGGCTTCATAGAAGGACATCGCTCTGATCCAGGCTCTCAGCAGGGCTTTGACCGTATTCGGATTTTCCTGTACCCAGGATGACAAGGCTTCTACCCTGCAGCATGAATATTCCGGCAGGATATCATCGGCATACGTCATGATCTTGAGATCGGGATTGTTAAGGACCTCATAGTTCAGTGCCGTACCTACCAGACCGTAATCAGCTTCACCATTGAGCACGGCCGTAATACGG
>JAFOMZ010000168.1 GCA_017421125.1 Solobacterium sp. | reverse complement strand
TCCGGTGATGCCTGCTTCAGCGTGCTGATGATCTCCTCCGCTTTCGGGTCGGTCTTCGTCATCTCGATCAGCTGATAGCTCTGCTGAACAACTCTTTTCTTGGACTCCAGTTCTTTCTGCAGTCCCCTCGCCCTGTCAAGCACTGCCTCGGGCAGGCCGGCAAGACGTGCGACATTGATGCCGTAGGAACGGTCAGCAGCACCCTTCTTGATCTTATAGAGGAATGTCACCGAATCATCCTTTTCCTGTACGACAACATGGACATTCTGAACGACACCGATCGAGTCGACCAGTGAAGTCAGTTCATGATAGTGCGTGCTGAACAATGTCTTTGCGTGTACACATGCAGCGATATATTCGATCATGGCCTGAGCAAGCGCCATGCCGTCATATGTGGAAGTTCCTCTGCCGATCTCATCAAACAGGATCAGCGATCTGTCTGTCGCTTCCTGCAGCGCATGATTGGCTTCTGACATTTCCACCATAAAGGTCGACTGACCTGAAAGAATATCGTCACTGGCACCGATCCTGGTAAAGATCTTATCGAATACCGGCATCAGGCATTTTGATGCGGGCACATAGCATCCGATCTGTGCCATGATCGCGATCAGGGCTACCTGTCTCATATATGTGGATTTACCGCCCATGTTCGGTCCTGTGATCAGCAGGATGGATTTCTCTTTATCCAGGTAAATGCTGTTGGAAACATAATGCGGATCCTTCATCATTTCATCGAGGATCGGATGCCTGCCGTTTTTCACATCCAGCACATCATCGGTAAATTCAGGTCTTGTATATCTGTTTTTGGAAGAGATCTCTGCCAGCGCGCAGTAGCAGTCCGTCTCAGCCAGCGCAAGCGCAAGCTTCTGCATCTGCGGCAAATCTGTCTTGATGCGGTCAATGATCTCGGCAAACAGACGCTTCTCCACACGGATCGCGTTTTCTTCCGCATGCAGGATCGCATCTTCCTTCTCCTTCAGGGCAGGAGAAATAAAGCGTTCGTTGTTGACCAGTGTCTGTTTGCGCACATATCCCCAGTCATCCTGCACAAGCTGTGCCTGTGCCTTGGAGATCTCAATATAATATCCGAACACACGGTTGTAGCCGATCTTCAGATTCTTCAGTCCTGTCCGTTCACGCTCGGCAGCTTCCATTTCGACAATGAACTGCCTGCCGTTTCTCTGAATGGAACGTGCTTCGTCCAGCTCGCTGTTGTATCCGTCGCGGAAAACACCTCCGTCTGTGATCTGTGCCGGGGGATCATCCGCAAACGCGTCATTCAGGATGCCGCTTAATTCACTCAGCGGATCCAGAGAAGTATACTGCACAAACTCAGGGGACTTGAGCCTGCTGAAAACAACGGGTACCTGGTTCAGGGTCTTGCTGAGGCGGACGATGTCTACAGGTCCGGCATTGTTCATTGCGATCCTCGCAATGAGTCTCTGCAGGTCATAGATCTCAGAGAGTCCCGCACGTGCGGCATTCCGTTCCATGAAATGATCGGACAGCCATGTCACACGGTCCAGGCGTGCTTCAATGGCATCCTGTCTGACCAGAGGTTTCTCGATCCACTTTTTCAGGAGTCTGGAGCCCATAGCGCTCCTGCATACATCCAGGAATGACCAGAGCGTTTCCGTCTTGCCCTGACGGTGAAGCGGTTCGATCAGTTCGAGGTTCTGCTGGGTATTGAAATCCATGTACAGATAATCATTCTCATTTTCGATCCGACAGACCT
>JAFOMZ010000167.1 GCA_017421125.1 Solobacterium sp. | reverse complement strand
TGACGCGGGGTATTTTTCATTTTTATGTGATTTCAGGTGTTTTTTTATTTTACCGGGTCCGCAGTATGACTATGCAAAGTATTTACGCAGACCCCATGCATCGCGGAAATCAAAGAAATGTTCCAGCATCCTTCCGCATTGGCCAATCGTCCAGCCGTTGATCAGCGCACATAAGATCGTTCCCGCTTTCACTCCTTCAAAGTGCCCGAAACCGAAAAACAGAAAAGACAGGATGACTGCCAGCGCACAGCTGCAGCAGTCATAGACCGTTTTGACCTTTGTAATATCCTTACCATACTTTGCGGAGATCTCCTTCACCATCAGTTCATATGCTTCCGGAGCTATATAGGTGTGAAACAACAGAGCCACACCGAATGAGCAGAGCACCAGTCCGCACAGGAAAAATACGATCCTGCCGGCAATGCCGTCCAGGATGATCCGGCCGACTGCTCCCATCATCAGATCAAGGATGATCCCGTAAAGAAACGCAGTGACAAAGGAAAACAGATACATGGTCCTGAACCTGCGCATGATCAGCGCGATCATGAACAGCAGCACAGCCTGGAAACAGTATTCCGCCATGCCGAATGTAAACCAAGTAAAAGTCTGAGATAGTTTCAGATAAAACAAATACGCCGGCGCAACGACCATGGACATGCCGAAATCAGCACGCTCCATAAAAGCTGTACCAAGCGCAAGTACAATGATCCCAATAATATACGCTGCTTCTGAAGACAGCATTTTCCTATGCTTCATAGAACCTCCCGGATAAGCTGACGTTTGATACAGAAACGGCAAAAGATATCACTATGATAGATCGTTTTGATATGAATGCAACCTAAATGTGGATCTGGAAACCTTGATAATCAAATACACCTGATCCCTGTTTCAGCCGGTTTTCTTCATAAAGCTGTGCAAATGCAGCTTCGATCCGGTCAACGAGATCTAGATCTGTATCAAGCGGATTGTGTCCCGGAAGGATCCGTCTGAACGGAAGTTCCCTGACCTTTCTGACAGACTGCCAGAACTGATACGGATCTGTTGACGGATAATAGGCATACAGGCAACCGCTGTAGATCAGGTCTCCGGTATAAAGATACTGTCTGTCTGCTTCCCAGAAACAGCAGTGTCCCGGTGAATGTCCGGGTGTATGGATGACCGTGATCTTTCTGCCTCCCAGATCGATGCAGTCGCCGTCATGCAGAAGCTGTGATGCCTTTCCCCGGTATACCTGATAGGAAGCAGGATCAAACCCCTCAGGGAACCGGCATGACATGCATGTCAGATTCTGCCTGACCGCGTCCATTGGCAGAGGAAACTTCGTTTCAAGCCAGTCCTTTTCCAGCTCATGCACAGAGATATGATCAAAGAGTCCGTGCCCGCCGATATGATCCCAATGCACATGAGTCGTAAGTACCCGCACAGGCAGCTTTGTGAGCTGATCCGTGATCCTGCGGATATCTGAAATACCCAGACCTGTATCGATCAGTGCTGCTTCTGTTTTACCGATCAGCAGATAACAATTCGGCTGTTCCCAATGTTCATACTCGCTGATCGCATAGGTATCCTGATCGATCTGTCCAACTGTAAACCATTCAGTCATATAATGCCCCTTCTGAAGCGGACTGCATTTGTCCTGCAGTCTTTATTATATCCGCTGCATAAAGAAAACCGGAAGAACACATCGTTTTCCGGCTTGATCAGTTATCTGGAAATTAAGCGAATTTCGCGTTTCTCAGTGTGCAGTAGAGACCTACTCCTTCAATATACGTATCAAAGACGCCTACAACGGTGACCTCCGTGTTTTCCGGCGGATAATCCTCCGGATAGTGATGTTCACCGGCAAGTTCGAATTCGATGCCCTGGGCACAGCAGGCCGTCGCATCCTGGATCAGGCATCCGAAATAGTATTTTCCGGTCTCTTCACTGTGGAAGACCGTCATCGGACCTTTCATCTTTAAGACCTTGCCGACATATGCGTCCGGGTCAGCCATGATATCAGACACCTGTGAATAAACCATCGTTGCGGACATGACCGTCAGGTCGATATCGATGACCTCATAAGGATCAGCTGTTTCTTCCGCAGGTTCCGGGGTGATCTCTGCAGACGGTTCTTCCGTGCTGAGTACCGCTGTTTCAGCAGGCACTGTGCTTTCAGGTGTTTCCGCAGGCATCGTGCTTTCAGCTGTTTTTTCAGCATCTGCTTCTGCCATTCCCGCTTCCAGCACTTCATTGACACCGGCAGTCTTTTTCTTTGCCCTGTCAGATGTCCCGCCGGACTTGCTGCAGCCGGCAGAAGTTATCATAAACATCAGGCATAAACATATCCTGATCCATTTTTTCATCATGCTGTACCTCCAAAATCATTCCAATGCCTGTCTCAGCACTTCCAGATTCTTTTCCATGATGGAAAGATATGAAGTTCCGCTGCTGACATCTTTCAATGTCGCTGACTGCATCGAGTCCATGACCAGGATCTGCTGGTCTTTGGATGCAGTATTTTCAATGATCGTTTGTGCAAGCTTCCGGTCGGAACTTTCAAGCGTAATGATCGAATGAAGCTTCAGCTCATCCATCTTTTTTGCAAGGAATACGACTGTTTCAAAACTGGCTTCGGTTTCTGCGGAACATCCTGCAAATGCCGCGTAATAAGTCAGTCCGTAATCGGCTGCCATATAGCGGAACGGGAAACGGTCCCCGAACAGCAGTGTATCATAATCTGAAGCAGAAACCGCATCTTCGTATTTGTGATCCAGTTCCTTCAGCTTTTCAATGTAGTTAGAAGTATGTTTTTCATAATCACCGGCATGATCCTGATCGGCTGACTGAAGAGCTTTTGAGATGCTGCTGACAAGCATTTCGGCATTTCTGAGCGAGAGCCAGATATGTTCATCATATTCTGCTTCCTCTTCATCATGTTCATCACCGTGTTCATTTTCTTCCTGCATGCCTTCGACTGTTTCTTCTTCCTTCGCTGCATCTCCAAGGATATCAAGAAGATCCAGAACGATCATATTTTTATTCCCAGCAGCACCCAGGGCATCCCCGACCCATTCATCCGATTCTCCGCCGACATAAATAAACACATCACTTTCACAGATCTTCATAATATCGTCAGCTGTCGGCTGATAGCTGTGCAGGTCCGCCCCGCTGTTCAGCAGCAGCGTTACATCAGCTTCCCCGGCATGTTCACCGAGGATATTCATCACCCAGTCATACAGCGGGAAGATGGTTGCTGTGATCCTGAGCTTATTCCCTTCGTTTTCTGCTGCCTGACTCCCGCCCGCACATCCTGACAGAAATGTGACCGACAGTAAGGCTGACAGCAGAACTCTCGTCATTTTTTTCATCATTGCCTCCGGCAGATCAGCAGATCACAAAAACCGGTCTGATGATCTGAACAGTTTACAATTTTACTGAAAATGAACGAAATGTCAACGAATATGAAAATGTTTTTCATTTTCGCTTATTAAGATCACTCTGCAAAAAGAAAACCGGCTGCCCGGTTTTCAGAATCGATCAGGTATGATCATTCCGATATGATCCTCAGAGATCTTCTCCGTTGGAACTGATCACTTTTGCATACCAGTCGAATGAATCTTTCTTTTTCCTTTCGTATGTGCCCTTCCCCAGATCATCTGCATCTACATAGATGAAACCATAACGTTTGGACATCTGTGATGTTGAAGCGCTGACGATATCGATACATCCCCACATTGTGTATCCGATCAGATCAACACCGTCTTTCACGGCTTCCTTCATCTGCTCAATATGAGCCCTGAGGTATTCAATACGGTACGGATCGTGGATCTTCCCGTCTTCCG
>JAFOMZ010000166.1 GCA_017421125.1 Solobacterium sp. | reverse complement strand
GTGTCGCAAATGCGGTCAAGCGGTATGAGATCGTCATGGAAAAATGGGAACGGAATGAATATCCTGACAAACAGATCGTTGCCGATGACTTCCTGAGGTTCTTCCATGATGTGGATGAAATGCATCAGGGTATCCGGGAACATGCCATGACCCAATATCTGAAGCACCGTGAGAAGGTACGCTCAATCATTGACAGATATCTGTAACGAAAAAACAGATACGAAAGTGTCTGCTTATTCAAGAACATATTTTTATCCGTGCAAGCAGAGAAAACGTATGCCCCCTATTTATACGGACCATTACACATTAAAGAATCAGGCAGTTGTTGGAATGGATGAGGTAAGCATTACAACGATCACTCATAACAGTGGTGAAGATGAGGAAACGACCACCAACTGGGTCTCCGCCAAGATCGTGGTAAATGACAAGGATCATGATGTCGACAGACAGATCGTCTCCGTAGGTGATGTTGTGACTTACAAGATCCCTTATCAGAACAGATCGTCAAATCCAAGATTCATCATGATCACGGATATTCTGCCGCAGGGTGTCCTGTATATGTCGGCATCAGACGGGTGGGAATGTGCAAAGTATTGTACATGGACAGACTGTCATTTGGGTCTTCGAAGCAGAACCGAAATCCGAAGGATATGTATGTGTAAAAGTAAAAGTCACTGACAAACTTAAAGGCATGTCTTTCTCCAACAGTGCGATGATCGAAGTACAGGATACCGTTACCGGACAGGAGAAAAAGACCATGACCAATCAGGTGACAAACTATGTGCTGGACGATGTCGTCAAACAGGCTCTTTCCTCCAACGGCAGAAAAGATCTGGCAGATGAAAAGATCAAGGGCGGTACTCAGCTGCTGTCAAGATCATGGTTGCGGATGGCACCCGAAGCCATTTCATTGTCGTTGCAGACAAAGTCATACTGGTAGGCCAGAATCGCTTCCGGATCATCCTTATGCTCTTCATACGCCTTGATACCGCCATGCGGCAAACTGAACGGATTGTGGCAGAACTCATACTTCTTGGCCTTGTCATCATATTCGAACATCGGGAAGTCGTTGATGATGCACAGTTCCAGCCTGTTCGGATCGATCAGACCGCACTTGCGGCCCAGTTCCGTCCGGATCAGGCCGGCATATTTCTGGGCCAGCTTGCGGCTGCGGTTGGCGATGAAGAACATGACGGAGTTGGCTTTCATGCCGAACTGTTCAATCAGATCCCGGCGTTCCCTGTCAGTCAGGAACTTGTCGATCGGGCCCTTGAGGCTGCCGTTTTCCAGCAGGGTCAGATAGCCGATGCCCAGCATGCCGATGGAGGAAGCGTATTCCACCACTTCATTGAACCAGGAGTTCGAGTTGGTACCGATGTCATCAACGACGATGACTTTGACAACGGACTTCTTGAACGGTCGGAATTCGGTGTCCTTCAGCACTTCGGAGGCGTCCCTGATCAGCAGCGGGTTGCGCAGATCCGGCTTGTCGGTGCTGTATGTTTCCATGGCATCGTTGTACTGGATGCGGCGGAACGGCCTCGGGGAAACTTCCTTGTCGGAGAACTTGGTGAAGATGTCATAGAAAATCTCTTCGCCGACTGCGAGTACACCGTCTTCCTCAACGAAACTCATTTCCAGGTCAAACTGATAGAATTCCAGAGTCCGGTCAGCGCGGGCGTCTTCATCCCGGAAGCACGGAGCAATCTGGAAGTACTTTCCCAGACCGCCGACCATGAGCAGCTCCTTATAGATCTGCGGGGCCTGCGGCAGGGCATAGAAACGGCCCTTGAAGAGCCGGGAAGGAACCACGAAGTCACGGGCGCCTTCCGGTGAAGAGGACGTCAGGATCGGTGTCTGTACTTCCGTAAAGCCCAGGTCATACATCTTATTGCGGATGAATTGCAGCACTTCCGCGCGCAGCTGCAGGTTGACCATGACCTTCTTGTTGCGCATGTCCAGATAGCGTTACTTCAGCCGGACGTCTTCCTTGGTGTTCTTGCTGGTGAGGATTTCAAACGGCAGTTCGTTCTTTGACCTGCCCAGAACTTCGAGTTCATCCACGAGCAGTTCGATTTCACCGGTATGCAGCTTGACATTGAATGTTTCTTCCGACCGCCTGCGGATCGTGCCGGTTACCTTGACAACACTTTCCTTGGCAATGCCGCGGAACATGCTGTCATCGTTGCTGACAACCTGGATTGTATCCGTATTGTCCCGCAGATCGAGAAACAGGACACCGCCATGGTCGCGGATCATCGCCACCAGCCGGACAGCGTCACGCGCTGTCCTACAAAAATGATGTCCAGATCCCTGCACTGATGTATGTGATAAATGTTCTTGTTCATGTTTTCCGCCTTCCTTGGTTGATATAAAAATACCCGTATATCCTGCATAAGGACGAATACGGGTATTCGTGGTGCCACCTTAATTTATTACTGCAAGCAGTAATCTCTTTTCTGCTCCTGATGAGAGCATAGCGGCAGATAACGGTCCGCATCCGGATCAGT
>JAFOMZ010000165.1 GCA_017421125.1 Solobacterium sp. | reverse complement strand
TCATTGTTTTTCAGCTTTATTTTCGTTTTATGACTCAGCAGCATATATTCTTCTTCCTCCTTATCAGTATGCTTTTGTCTGTTTTTCAATATACCTTCTTATGTTTTCTTCAGATACAGAGCCGATCGTTTCCACATAGTAGGAATGATTCCACAGCTGTCCCTTCCAGAGTTTCTCTCTGATCTCAGGAAACTGTTCGAACAGTTTCCTTCCCGTAATACCCTTCAGATATTTCACTATATCTGTAATCGACAGTTTCGGAGGACCGGACACAAAGCAGTGAACATGATCACCTTCACCGCATTCAAACAGATGAACAGTAAAGCCCTTATCTGCAGCAATCTGCTGTACAAGCTCTTTCAGATAGAGTTCCACATCTTCGGAAAGGATCTTTCTGCGATACTTCACAGACCATACCACATGGTAATTGATATTACATACAGAAGTCCTGTAATGAACGAGATTTTCTTTCATACACATAGTATACCATTTTTAACATTATAAATAAATATGAAAAGACTATGAGAAGCAGACTTATGGTGCGCTTTCATCTGCGGCAATTGAATTGCCGAGGATTCCCGCTTAGTGTCCTAAAGGAACCCGGCCGGGTTCCTTTTTCTGTGATATCGTTTTTTCCTGCTCAGGATATCGTCACTTCGCCGGCAAGGACGCGTTTGTAGTCAGCGAGGTTCTTTTCCAGCAGCGCAGGTGTATCCAGACCGTACGGACATCTGGAAGCACACTGATAGCAGTGCAGGCATTCCTCGATTTTCATCATCTCAGCCTGGTTCTCTTCATTGAGCCATTTTGCAGAAGGTGCCCTTCTGAGCAGCTGGATCATTCTTGCGCAGTTATTAATCTGGATGCCGACCGGACAAGGCATGCAGTACCCGCAGCCGCGGCAGAATTCTCCTGCCAGTTCCTTCTGTTCGGCCGCGATGAACTCTTTAATTTCAGGTGTCATCTGAATATCACGATCCATGAATGACAGCCATTCCTCCAGTTCACGCATTCTCTGGACACCCCAGATCGGGATCAGGTTGTCAAACTGGGAGGCGAATGCCATCGCAGCTTCAGCATTGGTGATCAGGCCTCCTGCCAGACTCTTCATTCCGATGAATCCCATATTATGCTCTTTGCATCTGCGGACCAGTTCCGTTTCCTTCTCACCGGACAGATAGCTGAACGGGAACTGCAGTGTTTCATACAGTCCGGACTCGATCGCTTCTTCTGCTACTTCCAGAATATGCGCCGTAATACCGATGTGTCTGATCTTTCCTGCTGCTTTGAACTCCAGCATCGCCTCATACATGCCTGTGCCGTCACCCGGGCGGTAGCACTGCTTTGCCTGGTGGAACTGATAGATGTCGATATAGTCTGTCTGGAGCTTCTGAAGTGAAGTCTCCAGTTCTTTCCGCAGTGATTCCGGATCCTGTGCATGGCTCTTTGTGGCAATATAAATGTTCTCACGGATCCCGGCAAACGCATTGCCGAGTTTTTCTTCAGAATCTGTATAAGCTCTGGCCGTGTCAAAGAAGCGCATGCCGCCCTCATATGCCCTGTGCAGGATAGATACTGCAGTGTCCATATCAACACGCTGCAGCGGAAGCGCACCGAAAGCGTTCTGAACAGCGCTGATCCCGGTACTGCCCAGTGTGATCATCTGTACCATAAGATTCTCCTTTTTCTCCCGACTTCGTGTCAGGCACATTTCTTTGAAAACATTATAACAAACATCCTTTTCCAAGGCATCAGGCATGCTGTTTATGAGATCCGCTGTATATTTTCACAATACTGTTACCAACCGCCTGATTTTATCGGATAATAAAAACAGAAGAAAAAGGAGACAGATCAAAATGGCAAAATTCCCGAAAGGATTCCTCTGGGGCGGAGCTACGGCTGCGAACCAGTTTGAAGGCGGCTATGACGCCGACGGAAAAGGACTGAGCGTCCCCGATGTCATCATGGGCGGCACGGTCGACAAACCGCGCTATATCACACCTGCGGGTGTACGTGAGAACACCTACTATCCCAGCCATCAGGCGATCGATTTCTATCATCACTGGAAGGAAGACATCGACCTCTTTGCGGAGATGGGATTCAAGTGCTTCCGTCTTTCTTTACAATGGAGCCGTATCTTCCCCAACGGCGATGATGAAGAACCGCTTCAGGCAGGCATCGACTTCTACAAGAACATTTTCAAGCACTGCAAGGAATGCGGTATCGAACCGCTTGTAACGATCTCCCACTATGAATTCCCGCTGGCTCTTTCACATAAATACGGCGGCTGGGACAACCCTGTGATCATTGACCTCTGGCTCAGGTTCACAAAGCTCTGTTTCACGGAATACAAAGGTCTCGTAAAATACTGGCTGACATTCAATGAGATCAACTGTGGTACCATTGCCGGTATGGGAGCGATCTACGGATTAGGCATCCTGCCGGAAGATGACCAGCCGATCACATTCGGCAAAGCTTCATGGGATGTTCCCCAGAGACGTTTTGCCGGACTGCATAATCAGTTTGTGGCCAGCGCAAAAGCAGTCGTCCAGGCACATGAGATCGATCCTGAAAACAAAGTCGGATGTATGATCGCCGGAGCAGCTACATATCCGTACAGCTGCCGGCCGGATGATGTCCTTGCGGCACTTGAAACAGACCGTCAGTTCAATTTCTACTGCGGTGACGTTCATGCCCGCGGTGCATATCCTGCATGGGCACCTTCTTACTGGGCAGCGAATGGAGCTGACGTAGAAGCCATGAAGGCACTGGCAGAAAAAGACGCTGAGGTGCTCAAAGCCGGCAAAGTCGACTTCTACAGCTTCTCCTACTATCAGTCCAATACTGTATCGACCGATCCCGAAAAGGCAAAGGGAAAAGGAAACCTGCTGGGCGGTATTCAGAACCCGTACCTTGAAGCCAGTGAATGGGGCTGGACAATCGACCCGAAGGGACTGCGTTACTATCTGGAAACGGTATACGACCGTTACCAGATCCCGCTGTTCATCGTCGAGAACGGTCTTGGTGCCGTGGATGAAAGAAGCGAGGACGGTAAGTTCCATGATGAATACCGTATCGACTACATGCGCAAGCATATCGAGCAGATGGCGATCGCGATCGAACACGGTGTCGAGCTGATGGGCTACACCATGTGGGGCTGCATCGACCTGGTATCCGCAAGTACAGGTGAGATGAAGAAGCGCTACGGCTTCATCTATGTTGACCGTGACAACGACGGCAACGGTGACTTCCACCGTGAGAGAAAAGAAAGCTTCTACTGGTATAAAAAGGTCTGCGAAAGCAACGGCGAGATCCTGTAAGCCGGGACCTGACGACCTGAATGAAAACGGCCTGTACAGGCATTGTGACCTGTATCAGACCGTTTTTTCATCTTGTTTTCCGAGGACAGCCAGTACTGCTCCGTCGATCTCTTCCTTCCGGTAAGGAAGTCCTTTCAGCTTTTTGGCAAGAACCGGTGCAGTTTCAGTATCCATCGCGTCCGTAAACACTTCGGCATCCCTGATCAGACCGTCTTCCAATGACAGCCGGAGCGTGAACAGTCCGTACTCTGTCTTCAGGGAAAGTGTCTGGTCAAAAGCACGGAGCTTTCCGAAGATCCATGTCTCATCCGCATACGCCTCTGTCAGTTTCTCCAGCTGTTCCCTGTTCACCGGCATATGAGCATCGTCAAAGACCTCACATCCGGTCAGACTGAACACTTCCCGGAACGCGGATATCATCGCATCCCGCCATAAAGCAGGTGTGACATGACTGCATTCAGAAAGATTGATCACTCTCGACTCAACGCTGGCCACACCCTTGGCTGCCAGTTTCAGCCTGGAGGGTGTGAGATATTCCCGCATCTTCTCCATGTCCGTACTGATCAGGATACAGCCATGTCTGTAGGCAATATGGCCGTTGTCATATGACGCACAGCCGGAGAATTTCCTGCCGTTCACAGTCAGATCGTTCCGTCCGGTGAATTCCGCATTCAGTCCGAGCTTTTCCACTGTCCTGAAAAGTACATCATTCAGCTTTGTTTCCTGAAGATCTTCTTTTCTGTACAGCAGTGTGTAATTCTGGTTTCCGAGATCATGGTAGACTGCACCGCCGCCTGACTTCCGTCTTGCGACATGACCGCCTTCAGCAAGGATGCGGTCCGCACTGCATTCCTGCCATGCGTTCTGGTTTCTGCCGATCACGACGGTCCGGTCATTCTGCCAGAGATACAGGATGACTTCATGAGGCCTGACCTCATTCATCAGGAGTTCTTCCAGGGCCAGGTTCCGGTAAGGATCCGTTCCTTCCGTGATAAAGATCCTGCCGGTGCTGATCATTGTTTCTGAAGTTCCTGCGCTGCCGAGAGAAACAGCTGTGAAGCTGCTTCACAGAAGGATGGATGCGGTCTGACTGCCGAAGCCAGCTGTCCGACGGTCAGCCCGTTGACGATCGCTGTCGTATATTCAGCGATCATATCGGAAGCTCTCTCGCACATCAGGTGTGCGCCGAGCAGTTTCCCGTCACGGTCATACACGATCTTGATGAACCCGCGCTCTGCTTCTGCGATCAGCGACCTGGCATTCGCGCTCATAGTCGCTTTCTTTGAAAGCACGTCGAGCCCTTTTTCTTTCGCTTCTTCCAGTGTCATTCCGACTGACGCGATCTCAGGTGAGGTATAAACACAGGCCGGTATGACCTTCGGATCCGTCTGAGGTGTCTGACCCGCGATCAGCGCTGCGGCATACAGGCCTTGTGACTCTGCCGCATGAGCAAGCTTGATACTGCCATGGATCACATCACCGACAGCCCATATCCCTTCTGCAGTCGTTCTGAATGAATCATCGACAATGATGCCGCGGTCAGATTCCACCAGATCCGGATCTTCAAACAGGTCAGTAAGATCCGCCTTCCTGCCGGTACATACCAGGATCAGGTCAGCCTGTACGGACTGCTCTTTTCCTTTTACCCGGTAGTGACAGTTCAGGGCTTCACCATCCTGTACGATCTCATATACTTCTGCACCGCACTGTACATTGATATTCCGTTTTTTCAGGATAGGCTGCAGGCTTCGTCCGATCTCACGATCCATCAAGGGAAGCAGGTACTGCTGGTATTCCAGGACCGTTACTTCACTGCCCAGTTCCGCAAAGACCGAAGCCAATTCACACCCGATCACACCACCGCCGACGATCGTCAGCTTTCCGATGTGTTCAGGCAGGTCCGCAAAGAGCCTGTCGCTGTCGATCACACCCGGCAGTGTGATCCCGCTGATCTTCAGTGCCGCAGGTACGGAACCTGATGCGATCAGGATATTCTTCGTGCTGTATTCCGTTCCTTCACAGACGACAGTATGACTATCACTGATCACTGCATGACCATTGATCACTTCCACGCCTGCCGAGGCAAGCTGTTTCCCGATCCCCTCACGCAGTCCGGAAACGATACTGTCTTTTTTCGCATATAGTCCGCTGACATTCAGCTGAGGCATTCCTTCAAAAACAGGTGAAGTACGCACTTCCCGCAGCTGTTCCGTACTGTGCAGCAGTGCTTTGGTCGGGATACATCCCCTGTTCAGGCATGTCCCGCCCAGTTCTTTCTGTTCAAACAAAGCAGTTTTCAGACCATGTCCTGCCGCATACAGCGCAGCCGGGTATCCGCCCGGACCGCCGCCGATGACGATCAGATCATACTGCATCGTCCATGCCCTCCGCATACCAGCGCAGAACAGGTTTTCTCGCAGCCTGTACTTCGTCCGGTCTGCCGATCACGGTCTTTTCCGGTTTATGATGCATCGATTCCGGATCAGCACATGCCTCTGCATAAACTTCCAGGAAGATATTCGCCGCTTCTTCAAGCGTCTGTCTGCTTTCAGTCTCAGTCGGCTCTGCCATCAGCGCTTCATGAACGATCAGAGGGAAATACATCGTCGGCGGATGGATGCCGCGGTCAAGCAGACCTTTGGCAATATCCAGCGCGCTGAATCCCTTTTCTTTATGTTCCTCTTCAAGCGTCATGACAAATTCATGCATGCAGAAACCTGACTGCGCCATCGTATAAGTCCCGCTCAGGAGGCTCTTGAGGTAATTTGCATTCAGGACTGCTGCCTTCGCAGCTTCCGGTATGCCTTCCTTTCCGAGGGAAAGGATATATGCCAGTGCTTTGACAACGACCAGGAAGTTTCCGTGGAAGCTTCTGACCTTGCCGGCAGAGTGTTCGTTCTTTTCCGTATCATACGGCAGGTATTCCTGCAGGAATGCTTTACAGCCGACTGCGCCGGCACCGGGTCCGCCGCCCCCGTGCGGGGTGGAGAATGTCTTGTGCAGGTTCAGGTGGATACAGTCAAATCCCATGTCACCGGGACGCACGATACCCATGACCGGGTTCATATTGGCGCCGTCATAGTAGCAGAGTCCGCCTGCCTCATGCACGATCCTTGTGATCTCACAGATATTCCTGTCAAACAGGCCGAGCGTATTCGGATTGGTAAGCATCAGTCCGGCGGTCTCATCATTTACGGCTGCTTTCAGTGCTTCCAGATCGACATATCCGTCCGGTGTTGAAGGAATGCTGATGACCTGGAAACCGTTCATCGTACCGGTTGCCGGATTGGTTCCATGTGAGCTGTCAGGTACGATCACTTTAGTGCGCTTTGTATCACCGCGCAGTTCATGGTATTTCTTGATCAGCATCATGCCGGTGAATTCACCGTGAGCGCCGGCTGCCGGAGCCAGTGTCATGGCATCCATGCCGGTGATCTCACACAGATACTGTGCGCACAGATCCAGGACTTTCCTGCATCCCTGCACCGTATCCAGCGGCTGCAGCGGGTGGACGTCCGTAAAGCCTTCCAGTCCGGCACATACTTCGTTGATCTTCGGATTGTATTTCATCGTGCAGCTGCCAAGCGGGTAGAACCCGTCATTGACACCGTATGCACGGCGTTCCAGAGCCGAGTAATGACGGCTCAGATCATTTTCACTGATCTCGGGAAGCTCAGCTTCCTTTTCACGCAGGTAAGATGAACTGAGTGTATATGCTTCTACATCACATGACGGAATATAGCATCCGCCTGTCCCGGGAACTGATTTTTCAAACAGGAGCTTCATGCCAGTTCCTCCTTCAGGATGGAGACCATCCTGTCGATCTCTTCCTTCGTATTGCATTCGGTCACGCACCACAGGATCGATCCATCCGGCAGTTCCAGACCGCCAAGGATATCATGTTTGTCCAGTACAGCATTGACCTGTGCAGCCGGGTACGGACTGTCCGTAACGAATTCATGGAAAAACTCGCCTTCATACTTCTGCGTGAAGCCGGCTTCTTCAAGCTGTTTCTGCAGATAGTGTGCCTTGGAAACACACTGTGAAGCTGCTTCGCGCATCCCGTTTCTGCCCATGGCAGCCATATACACCGCTGCCCTCAGCGCGCACAGAGCTTCATTCGAGCAGATATTGCTGGATGCCTTTTCACGGCGGATATGCTGTTCACGTGCCTGGAGGGTCAGGACATACGCCTTGTTTCCGCGGTCATCCGTTGTTTCTCCGACGATCCTGCCGGGAAGCTTTCGCATCATTTCCTTTGTCGCGGCCATGAAGCCGAGATACGGTCCGCCGTATGACAGCGGCATGCCCAGCGGCTGTCCTTCTCCGACCGCAATATCAGCGCCGTATTCACGCGGTGTCTTCAGGATCGCTGCAGCGATCGGATCAACGCTCATGATCACTTTTGCTTTGGCACCGTGTGTCACTTCGGCGATCTCTTCCGCATGTTCCAGACAGCCGAAATAATTCGGGTTCTGGATCAGTACAGCGGCTGTTTCAGCATTGATAAGATCCCTGAGTGCTCCAATGTCCGTTACGCCTGCTGAAGCGGGAACCATAACGACCTTTGTTCCGGCTGCCCAGCAGTAAGTCTTCACGACTTCAATGGTCTCCGGATTGACTGCTTCCGAGACAAGGACCGTATTCCTTCTGCGGTCCCTGCACATAGCAGCAGCTTCCGCTGCCGCTGTCGCGCCGTCATAAACCGTTGCGTTTGATACATCCATTCCGGTCAGTTCGCAGATCATCGTCTGATATTCAAAGATCGACTGCAGAATGCCCTGCGAGATCTCGGGCTGATACGGCGTATATGCCGTCAGGAAGGTCTCTTTGGATGCGACCTGATCGACGATCGCCGGGATGTAGTGACGGTACGCACCGGCACCGCGGAAGATCACCGGATATACCTTGTTTTCCGCGGACAGCTGTCTCATGAACTTCCGGACCTGCATCTCTGCCTTTCCTTCCGGAAGGCTGAGCGGTTCCTTCAAAATCAGATCAGCCGGGACATCACGGTACAGTTCCATCAGATCCGATGTCCCGATCTTTTCAAGCATGAGCTTTCTGTCCGTATCATTTACAGACAAATAGTTTCCCATTATTTCGCTTCCTTCTCACACAGCGCAGCGTATTCTTCCGCGCTCAGCAGTCCTTCTGCTTCACCTTCAGCCTCAAAACGGCAGATCCAAGCGCCGTACGGGTCTTCGTTCAGCTTCTGCGGAGCATCTTCCAGTTCGCTGTTCACTTCCGTTACGGTACCGCTCAGCGGAGCCATGATGTCTGAGACAGCCTTAACGCTTTCAACATCGCAGAATGCTTCGCCTGCTGTCATTGCGTCACCTTCCATCGGAAGGTTGATGTAAACAAGGCTTCCGAGCTGGTCCTGCGCATAGTCTGTGATTCCCATCAGATATGTTCCGTTGTCTTCTTTGACCCATTCATGGGTTGCTGTGTACTTCAGTTCTGCAGGTGTTTTCATATGATTATTCTCCCCTTTTATAAAACGGCAGTTCCGTTACTTCACAAGCTGTTTCTCTGCCCCTGACCAGTACGGTAAGAGGTGTTCCTGTTTCTGCAAAAGACTTATCGATCAGTGCCATCGCATAAGCGCCTTTCAGGTACGGAAGGAATGTTCCGGAAGTGGTGTGTCCGACTTTGTTTCCGTCCTTCAGCACATCCATATGCTCACGCACGATCCCGCGGCCTGTCACCTTCAGACCGACCCTGGTGATCCCTGGCTCTCCTTTTTCTTCCATCGCTTTCTTTCCGATGAATTCTTCTTTGCCCATTTTTACAGCAAAACCAAGTCCCGTCTCCAGCGGTGTAATGGTTTCGTCCATCTCATGTCCGTACAGCGGCATTGCGGCTTCCAGACGGAGCGTATCTCTTGCGCCGAGTCCGCACGGCAGCAGACCGATCTCTTTTCCTGCTTCCATGAGTATGTTCCAGAGCTGCACGCCCTTCTCAGCCGGGCAGTAGATCTCATACCCGAACTCACCGGTATAACCTGTCTGGGAAACAAGACAGCAGATCCCGCCGACATCGACATTTTCCATGAACGAATAGTATTTCTTCGGCAGTGTATCCAGGTCTGTCAGTTTTTCCATCACCCGGTCGGACAGCGGACCCTGCAGAGCGACCTGTGCCACTTCATCGGAAATGTCCTTCAGCGTGACATTGCCGGATATATTCTGCTTCATCCATTCATAATCTTTGTCCTTGTTTGACGCGTTCACAACGATCAGGTACTTCGTTTCACCCATCTTGTAGACAAGCAGGTCATCCACGACGCCTCCGTTTTCATAGCACATCGGGCTGTAGCGGACCTTGCCGGTCTTCATGACCGTATAGTCGTTTGTCAGAAGATGGTTCAGATTCTTTACGGCATCTTCCCCTTCCAGCATGATCTCACCCATGTGCGAAACGTCGAACAGACCGGCTTTCTCACGGACAGCCATGTGTTCCTCAAGGATATCCGTATACTGCACAGGCATCAGAAAACCTGCGAACGGAACGATCCGGGCATTCAGCGCGGTATGACAGTCATACAGAACCGTTTTCTTTTCCATAGATTACACTCCTTCGTAACAGAATAAAGCGCACAAAGAAACCTTTGCGCGCTCCGTTTCTTGACCTGAAAGATTCTCCCTGTACGGGATTGCATCGTCGGTGCTGAGTGATTCGGCTTTCCGGAGATTCGTCCGGATGCAGTCCTTTTGCCTGAAAGTTTTTATCGCAATGATCTTCTTCGGCGCCGCAGAGCGGTCTCTTCTGCATCCATCTTCCGAGATGATTTCAGTTTTCCTGTGGCTTTATTACCCTAAAGCAGTTTTATCACGAACACCGCAAAATTACAATCATCAGCGTGGAAAGCAGTGACTTCGGTTATGAACGCAGCCCGTTTATGAAACCGCTGTGTTATACTGCATTCATGATCGAAATATACGGAACTCTCGGTCCTGCCTGCGCGGACCGGATGATACTTCAGAAAATGTTTGAGCTTGGCATGACGGGAATGCGCCTCAACCTTTCCCATATGTCTCTTGTACAGGCTGACAGGATGATACGTCTCATGCGTTCTTCCGGCGGTGAACACGCAAAGCTGCTGATCGACCTGCAGGGACCTGAAGTGAGGATCGGCATCCTGCCGGAGACTGTCCTCCTGGAGGACCATGATACCGTTCTCCTGGGACAGGATATCCCTGTTTCTCCGGCTATTTTAAATGAGATCCGGGAAGGTGATGAGATCCTCCTGGATGATGGGAAGATCCTTCTCAAAGCAATAGAGAAGCGGCCCGAATGTATCCTTGCGGAAGTACTGAGGGGAGGAAGGCTCTTATCCAGGAAGTCACTTGCCGTACCCGGAAAGTCATTCCATCTGCCGACCTTGACGGAAGCGGATATGGAAAACCTCTCGCACGCCCGGGAATACGGGGTATACGGGGTGATGCTGCCATTTGTCAGGGGAAAGCAGGACCTGACCGATCTTCGCCGGGCTTTGAAGGAAACAGGCAATGAGCAGATACGCATCTTTGCCAAGATCGAGAACATGGACGGTGTCAACAAGATCGATGAACTGATCCCGAAGTGTGATGAGATCGTGATCGCCAGAGGAGATCTCGGCAATGCGATGCCTTTGTGGGAGCTTCCCAGGGTCCAGAAATATCTCAGCAGGAAATGCCGGGAAGCAGGACGTCCGTTCATGGTCGTCACACAGATGCTGGCATCCATGGAAAACAGTCCTGTCCCTACCCGTGCCGAAGTCAGCGACATCTACAATGCTGTCCTGGACGGAGCATCCTCTGTCATGGTTACCGGTGAAACAGCATCGGGGAAATACCCTGCTGAGGTCATCCGGTATCTCGTCAATACAGTGCGTTCATAAAAATCTTCACTCGTTCTGCCTCACAGGTACAAAAGCAGGGAAGAACTGAGGTTTTTACGATAACAGGCCTGCGGGAAACGCAGGCAGATCAGGGATATTCATTGATTCGGATGAATACGATCCATGGAGGATTTGCGGGACATGCAGGATGAAAAATGGCGGATCACAGGGACTAGGATCAGCAGCAGATCAAGCGCTGATGTGTATTATGGAAATCAGACCGTCAGGATCCCTGGTGAAGCCATGGTCAGCTATTTCCTGGGTGATCCATATGAAATGTTCTGGCTGGAAAAGGAAGACCGCGTAATATGGCCGTGGGATCTTCCTGAAGAAAAACGGAAGAACCGGCTGTCTGAAGCAGAAAGAGATGCAGTCATGGAAACGGTCAATGATCACTTCCGGCACAGAAAGGAACCTGTCATCTTCCTGACCAGAGAAATTGAAGAACGTTCTTTGGATCTGGCAGACAGAATCAGGGAACAGCAGATATCCGGACGGAAGGCAGCTGCCCTGCTGAAGAAGGAGTTTCCGGATCTTCCGGATGATTTCTGCAAAGCCATGATCACGGATTCCCTTGCCGGAACAAAATGGTATCAATGACCGGATACGATCAGGATCTGTGTGCTTGTCCGGGCACGCTGATCAAGGAATATCGCTGTCAGTGGAGGATACAGTATGAGGAATGGAACAGCCATGAAAATATTGATGATCGCTGCTGTTGCGGTTCTTGCAGCAGCTGTGATGACGCTGCTCAGCGCAGTTCCGCCGCTTTCTTATCTTTATGATTGGGCAGAAAGCAATCATATGATGTTTGTGTGGAACGGGCTGACAGCGGGTGTTATTGCACTTTGCCTGTCATTGTATTTTTATCATCAAGGTTCTTTTCAAAGATTTAGTTGATAAGTTTGAAAACGCCGTAGTGATATTCACTGTAAGCAGAGTATAAATTGATTGGCATCGGCTGCCTGGGAATATCACAGCACCTGAAAGGTATCAATTCCTTCATTGTCATCATAT
>JAFOMZ010000164.1 GCA_017421125.1 Solobacterium sp. | reverse complement strand
GACACGGAAATACAGGTCATTGATACACCCGGTCACGCTGATTTCTCCAGTGAGATGGAGAGATGTCTCAGGGTCCTGGACTTTGCGGTGATCCTGATCTCAGGACAGGACGGGGTACAGAGCCATACGCAGACGATCTGGAAGTGCCTGGAACACTACCATGTACCGGCAATCGTATTCGTCAACAAGATGGATATCAGCTATAAGACAAAACAGGAACTGATGCAGGATCTGGAACAGCATCTTTCCGATACATGCGTGGATCTGTCTGATCCCGGCAGGTATGAGAAGCTGGCGCTGATCTCTGATGAGGCGCTGAATGAATATATGGAAACCGGTTCGATCAGTGATGAGACCGTTAAACAGGCTGTCTATGACCGGAAATGCACTCCGTGTCTTTTCGGCTCTGCATTGAAGCTGGACGGTATCGATGAACTGATGGACAGGATCAGCTGGCTGAGTGAGGAACGGGAGTATCCTGCTGAATTCGGAGCCAGGGTCTATAAGGTCTCAACAGATGAGAACGGGGCAAGACTGACGCATATCCGCATGACCGGAGGCGTTTTGAAGAGCAGGCAGAAATTGTCGGAAGAAGACAAGGTCGACCAGATCCGTGTATACAGCGGAAAGAACTGGAAGATGATCGATGAAGCAGAGGCCGGCATGATCTGTGTCCTGAAAGGACCTGTCAATCTGGAAGACGGTCAGGGACTTGGTTTTGAAGAAGACTTTGAGAAGCCGATGCTGAATGCATATATGACATACAGACTGGTCGTTCCCAAGGGGGCGGATACCATGGCTCTGATGCGGACATGCAGTCAGCTGATGCAGGAGGATCCTGCATTGTCCGTGAATGCCAACGAAGAAACGCATGAGATCCAGATCTCCATCATGGGAGAAATGCAGATGGAAGTTCTGCAGAAAAAGATCAAGGACAGATGCGGGATCGATGTCCTGTTCACAACAGGAAAGATCATCTATATGGAAACGATCCGGAATACCGTGACGGGATCCGGACATTTTGAGCCGCTCCGTCACTATGCGGAGGCACATGTCCGCCTGGAACCTCTGGAACGGGGAAGCGGGATCATTGTGGAGAGCCAGTGCTCGCCGGATGATCTGTCGATGATGTGGCAGAGGTCCATTCTGTCCGCACTCAATCACAGGATCCACCGCGGGGTGCTGACAAGATCACGTCTGACGGACGTCAGGATCGTCCTGATCGCCGGCAGAGGACATCTGAAGCATACCGAAGGCGGTGACTTCCGTGAAGCAGCATGCAGAGCAGTACGCCAGGCACTTATGAAGGCAGACAATATCCTGCTGGAGCCATACTGTTCCTTTACGCTCAGGATCCCTTCGGGTTCTCTCTCCAGGGCGATGTATGACCTTGAAATGCGTCAGGCATCCATTGAGATCGAAAGCAATGATGACAGTGAAGCAGTGATCACCGGCAGGGGGCCTGTCCGTACACTGATGGAATACCAGAATGATGTCACGGCATATTCCCGCGGCAAAGGCAGATTTGTCTGGCGGCCTGAGGGATATGATGAAAGTCCTCAGCAGGATATGATCGTAGAATCGATCGGCTATGATCCGGATATGGATTACTCCCAGCCTGCAGGCTCCGTATTCTGTGCGCATGGTTCAGGATTCTATGTACCGTGGGATAAGGCGGATGAATACATGCATATCCAGTTCCGTACGCCGTCTGCTTCTTCTGCTTCTCATCCGGTCCGTTATAAGGTCTCGGAAGATGAACTGAAGAAAGTCTTTGAGATGACGACCGGCCGGAATAAAAACGAAAAGAAGCACTATACCCCGAAGAAGACAGAGAAACCCGATAAACCGGCAAAACCGAATCCGGTCGTGCACCTGCCTGTCTGTATGATCGTTGACGGATACAATATAATCTACGGATGGGAAGATCTGAAAGAACTGTCCAAAGTGGATCTGTATGCGGCGAGGGAAAAGCTGATCGACCGTCTCTTCAACTACATGGGTTACACAGGATACCGCATGGTCGTTGTCTTTGACGGATACAAGGTCAAGGATAATATGGGTACAGAGATCCGCAGGGGCGATATGACGATCGTCTTTACCAGAGCTGACCTGACAGCGGACGCGTATATCGATAAAGCTGCACACGAAATGAAAAAGCAGTACCGTCTGATCGTTGCATCATCTGACGCACTGGTCCAGAATGCGGTATTTGCGCAGGGTGCTTCCAGAATGTCTGCCAGGGAACTGGCATCCCAGCTGGAGTACTATGAAAAACAGATGCTTACGACAATATGAAACAAAACAAACAGCTCCCGATTCCGGAAGCTGTTTTTGTGAGATCAGAATATAAACTGTATCAGCAGCATGCAGCAGATCGTGCCGCCTGCAATCGACATCAGTGTCTGCTTTTTCCAAAGATGGAGCAGGATGGTAACTGTCATGCCGGCTGCCTCCGGGATGCCGTGCGAACCTGATACGAGGCTGACATCCTTGAGACAGTACACCACCAGCATGGCGAAGATCGCCGGGGGAAGCGCATTGCCCAGATAAACGATGCATTTCGGGGTATCCTTCCGAAAAGCCAGGAACGGAAGGGCACGGATCAGGATGGTCGCAATGCCGCATGTCATGATCGTCAGGATCGCCTGTGTCTGTGTCATGAGAGATCACCTGACCTTTCGATCGGCTTGCGGAATACCGTTAACATCAGTATGATAACTGCCATTGCCGGGATCAGGAATGAATCCCTGCCGAAGAGCAGAAGGCAGATCAGGGATGCAGCTGCGCCGATCCATGCGCTGAAGTGGCTCTTTTCCTTCAGAAGCTGGTTCAGCAGGATGACCGTAAACATGGAAGTCATGACAAAATCCAGACCTTCCGTATTGAAATGGATGATCTGGCCGAGAAGGCCTCCGATCGTACATCCGGTCATCCAGTAGATATGATCCAGTCTTGAAACACATTCCCAGAAGCTGTATCTGTTGATGCCCTCCGGGATGTTGGCAGAGCAGTTGATCGAGAACGTTTCATCGGTCAGTGTATAGATCAGATACCATTTCCGGTATCCGGTTCCTTTATACTTTTCAAGCATCGCCAGTCCGTAGAACAGATGCCTTGCCTGTACCATGACTGCCACAAGGAATGTCTGCAGGAGATTGAACGGTCCTGCCAGCATGGATACGACGAGGAATTCCAGAGATCCGCCGTATATTACGATGGAGGTCAGGGTCGGATACCAAAAAGGATTGCTGGCGGAAGTCATAAAGACACCGTAGGCAATTCCCAAAGGTATATATCCGGTCATGACCGGGATCGTGTGAGGTAAAGCTGCTTTCAATGTATCAAGGGACTGCCTGTTCATGAACCAAATCTTACTATCTGCAGTCCCTGATTACAATATATTTACTCTGTCAGCAGTCCGATGAGATACGGGATCGCCTGTTCGAAATTGACGCCATATGTGTTGTGGTTCTCTTCTGCCAGTGTGAGACGGATCGATTCCGCTACATACAGGCACGCGATCTTCATTGCCTCATCCAGGCTCTTGCCGATCGTCAGTGCCCCGCACAGTGTGCCTGCCCAGAGATCGCCTGTACCGTGGAAGTGTTCCGGCTGTTCGTCTGTGAAGAATGTATGATATTCATCATTGACGCTGTCATAGGCATATGCGCCTGTTTTTCCTTTTTCCAGACTGATGCCTGTCAGGATCGCTGTCTTTGCGCCGAGCGCGCAGAGTTCCTTCAGCTCTTGTCTGACATAAGCTTCGTCATAATCGTCGCCGCAGTATTCTTTCCTCAGCATGAATGATGCTTCAGTCAGGTTAGGACAGATATAATCTGCTTTTCCGCAGAGCTTTGCCATTTCATCCGCAAACTTCTGGTCGAATCCGTAATAGAGTTTACCGTTGTCAGCCATTGCGGGATCGACGAGGATGAAGCCGTCCCTGCCAAAACGCTCAAACAGTTCGGAAGCGATGTCCAGCTGTTCGAATGATCCAAGATAACCTGTATAGATCCCGTCAAAACGGAACTGTTCTTTCTCCCAATGATCCATGATCGGACGGATCTCTTTTGTCAGATCACAGAACGTGAAGCCTTGAAACATCGTATGTGTGGACAGGACCGCTGTAGGGATCAGTGCTGTTTCAACACCCATTGCGCTGATGACCGGGAAAGCTGCGGTAATGGAGCATTTTCCCACACAGGAGATATCCTGCATAGTAACTACTTTCTTCATATCATTGTTACCTCCGCGTATATATTAATATGCTGTTATAAAATTACAAGCCTCCTGCACAGGATACACGGTCCATCGTGTATAATAAAAAGACAGGAGTCATATTCATGAAACAGGATCAATACAGGGAATTATATGCCGCAGGCGGCTGCTTTTGGGGCACTGAACATGTCTTCCGGTCGCTGAACGGCGTTGTTGAGACCACTGTTGGATATGCCAACGGACATACGGAACATCCGACCTACAGACAGGTATGCACGGATATGACAGGACACAGGGAGACGGTCAGGATTGTGTACGATCCGCAGGTCATTCCTCTTGAGAAACTGCTGAAGGCATTCTTTATCTGTGTGGACCCATCGGTTTCCAACCGTCAGGGCAATGATATCGGAAGCCAGTACCAGACGGGCATCTATTATACGGATGAAGAGACCGGG
>JAFOMZ010000163.1 GCA_017421125.1 Solobacterium sp. | reverse complement strand
GATCCATACAGCCATGCATACGGCTTTGAATATATCGGCGGTAAATGACAGCATCGCTGTCATGATGCCGGTGAGCAGGTCACCGCTGCCTGCCTGGGCGAGGGCGGGATTTCCGCTCTGGTTGAAATAGTATTCTCCCGAAGGACTGGCGACGATCGTATTGGCACCCTTCAGGACGACGATGACACCGTACGTATCCGCGAATTCCGATGCCAGCCGCACCTTGTTGTCACGGACATAATGGACCGGCTTGTTGATCAGCGCCGCAAACTCCCCGATATGGGGCGTTATGATGACAGGCGCTTTGACTAAGCGCAGCAGATATGTGTTGTGCACCAGCATCCGGAGCGCTTCCGCATCCAGGATGACGGGGGCTTTGCTGTTCTGGAGGATCAGGTCCATCACATCCCGCTTGCGCGGCATGTTCACCGCGCCGCTGCCCATGCCGATGGCACTGGCGTTTGTGACAAGCGGCAGGATGACATCCTTCCAGTTGTCATAATTGAACGGGTGGTAGACCGTGGTGATGAATCTTGACGCCGGGATGGCATAGATCTCTTCCGGCAGCGCGCATTCAATATAGCCGGCACCCATTGCGGACGCGCCGAGGATATTCAGGCACGCAGCGCCTGCCATGCCTTTGCCGCCGGCAGCGAGCAGGATCTTTCCATGACTGCCTTTATAGGCGGACTCTTCTTTCCTCGGGAAGCTCTGAAAGAAGATCTCTTCATTCATTTCGTGATATTTTGACGGCAGCGCATGAGGCAGATCCATGGACAGCAGCTGTACGGAACGGAACAGATGGTGTTCCTTTCTCAGCATATGGAACGGCTTCAGGCAATCCAGCGCGAAGGTGACATCCGAACGGATGGCATTTTTGTCAAAACTGTCCGTATCGCATTCAGCGCCGCTGTTGATATCGATGCTGTAAACGGGCTTGGATGATCTGTTGACCTTTTCGAACAATGCTTTCAGACCGGCAGGCAGCGCTCCGCGAAAACCGAAGCCGAATACCGCGTCTACGACTGCGTCGGCAGCCTCCAGTTCCTCATCAAAGTGGCGGACGGAAACAAAGGTGCGTCTGGTCAGCTTCGCGTGGTTTTCCGCCGCTGCTTCCGTGGAAGGCCTGCCGCTGACCAGGATGACCCTGCATGTATAGTCCTGCTTCAGCAGTCTGGCCGCAACAAAAGCATCGCCTCCGTTGTTGCCTTTTCCTGCCAGGAACAGGATCCGTGATCCGGGTGCGATATGTTCTTTCAAAGCGTCCGCGACCAAAGAACCTGCCCGCTCCATGAGTTCGGACACAGTCATACCGGACGAAGCTTCTATTTGTTTCATTCCTGCACTATCTACGATCATTTTCAGATAACATCCCGCTGTACATAATATGATACACCTGAAACTTTACAAAAAAATGCAAAAAAGGCTTAATTATCAGAAAAAAGTGCTATAATCTTGCAATGAGGCGAAAGCTTCGAGGGAGGATTTATTATGCCGACAAAGAAAAAGGCAGAAGAAACAGCAGCTGCAGCAGTTGAGGCCGAAGCTAAGAAGACAGCCAAAAAGCCCGCCGCAAAGAAAGCTGCAAAGACAACAGCAGCAGCAGAAACAGCTGAAAAGAAAACAACAGCTAAGAAGACTGCCAAAAAGACAGAAAAAGCTGAAACTACAGAAAAGAAAACAACAGCCAAGAAGGCTACAGCGAAGAAAGCAGTTAAGAAGGCTGCTGAACCTGCACCGGAAGTTGTTAAGAAGTCCTATCAGGAATACAAGGATGTAATCAACTGGAAGAAGTGGGAAGCTCACAATCTCGATTGGCTCTGGATCGAAGTCAACGCAGGTGACCTTCTGACAGAACTGGAAGCAGGCGTAGACAATATCGCTACAGCAGTTGCAGCAGTTAAAGACTGCATGCTCGAAGGCGACTATTATATCGTTGAAGCTGACGACGCAGCGCTCTCTGTCCGTTACTATACAGACAACCTGAGCGAATCCCGCCGTACATACAAAGAAGTAAACGGCTGATCAGACAAAAAGAACGTCCGCACATTGGACGTTTTTTTAGGACACTAAGTGGGAATCCTCGGCAATTCAATTGCCGAGTAGTTCACACCCTGGACAGAATGACGGAAATACTGAGGGCATAGATCAGTTCCGCCGGGCCGTTGATCGTACCGTCGCTCAGGCATGTCAGTCCTGCTATGACGCACATGAAGAGATAGAACCGCATGAGTTCCGGACGGGGCAGCAGGGATCGCAGTATGATCACATTGAAGACCAGGACAGATCCGTACGCGCATATCAGGTGGATATGCGAGCTGATGTCCTCCGGAACATGGTACGGGATGACCAGCGTCAGGATGAACAGGGAAATATAGACTGCCCAAAGGAAACGGATCCGGTACCGGACGGCAGTCCGGTATGTCATGATCACCGTATAGACCATGACGGGAACCAGGCATACGTAAAATACCGGCAGGCCTTCAGCCGCAATGCCGGAATAGTTCAGCGTAAAGCCCGTCATGATCATCGGGATGCCCAGCAGTGCCGGTATGACCAGATCGGACAGGATATTGATCCTGTGTTTTCCTGTATTCATGTTATGAATGATAACATGTACCGGGAAACCGGTGAAATGTTATTCTCCTGAAAAGTTTTTCAGAAAACCGATGCTTGATAGTGCCTGATGTATGTAATATACTTACATCGGAAAACATATGAAAACATTCAGAAGCTATTACTATTATTACGTTGGATAGTGCGGACGTTATCTGCAGATAATGACCGCTTTTATGCAGTATGACGGCATTATCTGATGGTAGGGAAACGACAGCCGAATGGATGATGCCATGCGGCTTTTTGTTTTCCGGAGGTGACCGGATGGAAATACAGGTTCATACAGACCAGAGAGACTATACAGTTACGGTGGAACGGGGCTCCTTATCAAAGGTACGTGGGATTATCGGTGATGATGCGCATGTATTCATCGTCAGCGACAGCGGGGTACCGCAGAAATGGAAGGACATCCTGTGCGGACAGTTCCCGGACGCGCATATGCATGTGTTTGAACAGGGGGAAGCGTCCAAGAACATCGATGTATTCCGGGAGATCCTGGAAGACATGCTCGCCTGCCGTATTTCAAGAAACGATATCCTGATCGCGCTGGGCGGCGGGGTGACCGGCGATCTTGCGGGATTTGCCGCAAGCGCCTATATGCGGGGCATCCGTTATGTCAATATCCCGACAACATCGCTCTCAATGATCGATTCCGGGATCGGCGGAAAAACAGCCATCGACCTCAACGGCGTCAAGAACTGTGTCGGCGCATTCTGGCAGCCGTATGCGGTCATTGTTGATCCGGACATCCTCTCAACACTTCCGGAACGTCATCTGAACAATGGAATGGCGGAAGCGGTGAAGGAAGGGCTGATCCGTGATCCGGCGCTCTTCGCGTTATTTGAACAGGATGACTGGAAAGATCACCTGGATGAAATAATCACCCGCTGTCTGGTCATAAAGCGTGATATTGTTGAACAGGATGAACGTGAAAGCGGTGAACGGAAGCTGCTGAATTTCGGACACACATTCGGTCATGCCTATGAAAGCTGGCATGGCTTCGGCACCTGTCTGCATGGAGAATGCGTGGCAATGGGAATGATGACAGTGCTCAACGATCCTGAGATCAAAATCAGACTGCATAACGTCCTGCAGAGACTGCAGCTGCCCGAAACATGCAGCGCAGACAAGGAAGACATCTTCCGTCTTGTCATGAACGACAAGAAAGCAGACCATGGCACGGTCACGATCGTGCAGGTAGACGAGATCGGAAACGGTCATCTGGAAACATGGTCCTCAGAACAGATCAAAGAAAGGCTGGAAGCTATATGAACAATACGATTGGAAACCTGATCACACTGACAGTATTCGGGGAGTCGCACGGACCCGCCATCGGCGGCGTGCTCGACGGACTGCCTCCGGGACTGCCGGTCGATGAAGCATATATCGCTTCACAGATGGATCTGCGCAGGGCTGTCGGGAAGATCTCGACAGGCAGGCACGAAGCAGATGTACCGGAGTTCCTGTCCGGTGTCAGAAACGGAAGAACAGAAGGAACACCGCTGGCGTTCATCATCCGGAACACCAATGTGAAACGCTCCGATTATGACATGCTGGAAGATACAGCCAGACCTTCCCATGCGGACTATACCGGCCATGTGAAATACTGCGGTTATCAGGATGCTTCAGGAGGCGGACACTTCTCCGGCAGGCTGACCGCCGTGCTCGTCGCAGCAGGCGCGATCCTGCGGCAGGCACTGGAACAGAAGGGTATTCTGATCGGAACACATATCAGATCACTGCACGGGATCGAAGATGATCTGTTTGAACAGAATGAACTGATCAGTCAGATCCGTGCACTGAATACAAAGAACTTTGCGGTACTCAACGAAGAAGCAGGCAGACAGATGAGAAATGAGATCGAACATGCCGCATCCCTGCATGATTCTCTCGGCGGCATTCTTGAGACTGCTGTGGCAGGACTGCCTGCAGGCATCGGGGAACCGATGTTTGACAGCCTGGAGAGCAGACTCTCACATGCCCTGTTCTCCATCCCGGCAGTCAAGGGCGTTGAATTCGGAAGCGGCTTCGCGCTGGCAGGGATGTACGGCAGCGAGGCAAATGACCCGCTCGGTATTGAGAACGGACAGGTCATTACCCTCAGCAACCATAACGGCGGCATCAACGGCGGTATTTCCAACGGCATGCCAGTCATATTCAGGACTGTGATCAAACCAACGCCTTCCATTGCGCGGCCGCAGAAGACCGTGAACTTCAAAACAATGGAAGAAACGGAGATCACGATCACAGGCAGACATGATCCGGCGATCATTCACCGGGCAAGAGTTGTACAGGACGCGGTCTGCGCGTTAACGCTGGCCGACCTGCTCGCACAGCGCTTCGGTCTCTTATGGCTGAAAGAGGACAGGATATGAAGCTCGGACTGATCGGACATCCGCTCTCGCACAGCTGGTCGCCGCAGATCCATAAGTTTTTCCTCGGAGAACCGTATGAACTGATCAATCTTGAACCGGAAGAGCTGGAATCATTTCTGAAAAAACGTGATTTTGACGGAGTCAATGTCACGATCCCCTATAAAACAGCAGTCATGCCGTATCTGGATGAGATCGATCCTGCCGCGTCAGAGATCGGCGCGGTCAACTGTATCGTCAACAGGGACGGCAGGCTGAAGGGATACAATACAGATTATCTGGGCTTCCGCGACATGCTGGTGCAGGCAGGAATTGAAGTAAACGGAAAACAGACAGCTGTCCTGGGAAGCGGCGGCGCTTCCAAAGCGGTCGCCAGAGCGCTCAGGGATCTGGGAGGGAATGTCAGTGTGGTCTCACGCACACCTCATGATGACCTGATCGGCTACGACGATCTGTATCAGGGAAGCTTTGAAGTCATCGTCAATACGACACCGCTTGGCATGTTTCCTCAGATCGATGATATGCCGGCAGACCTGCACAGACTGCAGGGCGTGAGTACAGTGATCGATATCATTGCCAACCCGGTCCGTTCGGCACTTCTGTTTACGGCAGGCATGATAGGCTGCCGGACACTTGGCGGATTGGAGATGCTCGTGCGCCAGGCATTTGCGGCTGACGAACTGTTTACCGGAAGAACACTGGACCGTGACATGATCGGTCCGTGCATCAGAATGCTGAAACAGCAGAAGCAGAATATCGTTCTGATCGGAATGCCGACATCCGGCAAGACGACCCTCGGGGCCCTGCTCAGTGAAGCGACAGGAAAAAAACTGGTGGAAATGGATGAACTGACGGCAGAGCGCATGGGCATGAGCATTCCCCGGGCATTTGCCCAACATGGGGAAGCCTGGTTCCGGGAAGCGGAGCGCAGGACAGTCGGGGAAGTATCATTGTATGAACACTCGGTGATCTCCTGCGGCGGGGGTGTGATCAAAAATCCCGATAACATGAAGAACCTTGGCGCCAACGGCGTGATCGTCTGGCTGGACCGCAGACCGGATCTGCTGTACGGCTCAAACGACAGACCGCTGTCCCCTGATTACGACAGCGTACTGAAACTCTACCGGGAACGGTACGGGCTGTATGAAAGCTTTGCGGATATCCGCATTACCAACAATGATACGATCGAAGACTGTCTGCAGCGGATCATGGAGCAGACAGGTGAAAACGGCTGAAACGGAGAAAACATATGATCATTACACTAAAAAGAACAGCACCGGCTGAAGCGGTGGAAAATATTATTCGTTCATTTGAATCCAGGAACCTGACAGTTCACAGGAGCTATGGTGAAAACTATATCGTGCTCGGACTGGTCGGTGATACGACACAGCTGGATGAACGGTCGATCCTGGCAAATGAATGGGTCGATAATGTCCAGAGAGTAGCAGCTCCGTATAAACTGGCAAACAGGATGTTCCATCCCGAGGATACGATCATCGATGTGAACGGCATCCGGATCGGCGGCAATGAAAAGATCGTGCTCATGGCTGGTCCATGCTCGATCGAAGGACTGGAGCCGACACTTGAGATCGCCAGGGCTGTCAAGGAAGCAGGAGCGGATATGCTCAGAGGCGGCGCGTACAAGCCCCGTACTTCCCCATATGCGTTCCAGGGCCTTGGTACGGAAGGCATCCTGGATATGGTCAGGGCACGTGAAGAGACCGGCCTGCCGATCGTTACGGAACTGATGGACGCAGCCCAGATCGATGAATTCGAGCAGTACGTCGATGTCGTACAGATCGGTGCCAGGAACATGCAGAACTATACGCTGCTCAAAGCAGTCGGACGCATGCATAAGCCGGTACTGCTGAAGCGCGGCATGTCCGCAACGATCGAAGAATGGATCATGTCAGCCGAATACATCATGGCTTCCGGCAACCCGGATGTCATCATGTG
>JAFOMZ010000162.1 GCA_017421125.1 Solobacterium sp. | reverse complement strand
CGGCAAGTCCGTATCCGAGTCTTGCGCCGTCGATGAACAGCGGGAGACCGTATTTTCTGCAGACTTTATATAATGCGCTCAGCTGCTTCTTCGAGTACAGCGTACCTGTCTCGGTCGGGAAGGAAATATAGACCATGCCCGGCTGAACGATATGTTCATAGCTTTCATCGTCTCTCTGGCGGACGATCGCTTCTTCTACCTGGGCAGCGGTGATCGTTCCGTCTTCGGAGGGAAGGGCCAGGCACTTGTGTCCGGTTGCTTCGACTGCACCTGTTTCATGGCAGTTGATATGTCCGCTCTCAGCGCACAGAACACCCTGGTGCGGACGGAGTATGGATGAGATGACTGTCATGTTTGCCTGTGTGCCGCCTACCAGGAAATGGACATCTGCGTCTTCACAGCCAAATGCTTTTTTGATCAGACTGCGTGCATTGTCGCAATGGGGGTCCATTCCATAACCGCCGGTCTGTTCGGTGTTTGTAGACTGAAGAGCTTCCAGAATCTCGGGGATGCAGCCTTCAGTGTAATCACTTTCGAAATTAAACATAGTTACCTCCGGAATTTCAATGATAATGATACCGCAAACAATGTTAGAATCAACATATATGAAACGAAGATTGATCGAAGGAGCGGTGCTTCTGCTCATGCTGCTGGTAGCGGAGGGCAAGCTGCTGCTCATGTACCATGAAGGTACAAAGAACGAAGATGACGAAGACGATGAAACTGCACGGTCCGAATGAACTGGCGGAGCTGGCTGAACTGCTCAGAAAGGACGGCGTGATCTCCGTACCTACGGATACGGTATACGGTGTCTGCGCAAGAATGGATCATGAAGAGGCACAGGAGAATCTGAGAAACATCAAGCACAGACCCGAAACAAAGGCATTCCCGCTGATGTGCGCGGATGCACAGCAGATCAGGCAGATCGCCCAGACGGATGAAAGATCGGAAAAGCTGATCGCTGCTTTTATGCCGGGCCCGGTCACGCTTGTTCTGAAAAAACGTGAAGAGGTTCCTGCGTTTGTGAACGGCGGTATGGATACGCTGGCGATCCGCATGGCATCATCAAAGGATCTGGAGGAACTGATCCGGATGGTCGGTGTCCCGCTGTACATGACAAGCGCGAACCAGTCAGGACAGCCTGTCTGCACAACGCCTGAAGAAATCGAACAGGCATGTCCGGGTCTGTCTGGTATGATGGACGGCAGGCCTTCATTCGGTCAGGCAAGCACGATCATAGACTGCACACAGCAGGATATCAGGATTCTCAGACCCGGTCCTGTAACGATGGAAATGATAGAAAAAGCATTGAAGGGAGAATAACACATGTTTGATCAAGAACTGGAACAGGCTGTCGCCCGTGAGCGTCAGCGTCAGGAACACAACATCGAATTGATTGCTTCCGAAAACTACTGTTCAAAGGAAGTACGTCAGGCAGCAGGCTCGATCCTGACAAACAAATACGCAGAAGGATATCCCGGTCATCGCTATTACGGCGGCTGCGAATATGTGGATGAAGTAGAAGAACTGGCAAGGAAACGCGCGTGTGAACTGTTCGGTGCAGATCATGCGAATGTTCAGCCGCATTCCGGCTCACAGGCAAACATGGCTGTCTATTTCTCCGTTCTGAATCCCGGTGACAAAGTACTGGGTATGGATCTTTCTGCCGGCGGACATCTGACACATGGTTCCAGAGTTTCTTTTTCCGGAAAACTGTATGATTTTTCTTCCTATGGTGTCGATCCGGAGACTGAATGCATCGACTATGATGCGTTGAGAAAAATCGCCCTGGAAGTCAGACCGAAGCTGATCGTTGCCGGCGCGAGTGCTTACGCAAGAGAGATCGATTTCAAAGAGTTCCGCTCGATCGCCGATGAAAGCGGGGCAATGCTGATGGTAGATATGGCGCATATTGCCGGAATCGTTGCGGCGGGATACCATATGAACCCGGTCCCGTATGCGGATTTCGTAACAACTACGACACATAAGACACTGCGCGGCCCCAGAGGCGGCATGGTACTCTGCCGTGAGCAGTACGCAAAAGCACTGGACAAAGCGCTCTTTCCCGGAATCCAGGGCGGTCCGCTGTGCCACATTACTGCCGCAAAGGCAGTATGCCTGTATGAAGCTTCCCAGCCTGAGTTCAAAACATATATCAAACAGCTGCTGGACAACTGCCAGGTGCTGGCTGAGACACTGAAGAATGAGGGCTTCCGTCTTGTATCAGGCGGTACGGACAACCATCTGATCCTCGTAGATACGATGTCCATGGGCGTTACCGGCAGGGATGCTGAAACAGCCCTGGACCGTGTGCATATCACCGTCAACAAGAATGCCATACCGTTTGACAAGCAGAAACCGTCTGTAACATCCGGT
>JAFOMZ010000161.1 GCA_017421125.1 Solobacterium sp. | reverse complement strand
GGTGTCAGACCGTTCCTGTCTGACAAATACGATCTGACCAAGCATCCGAATTACTATCTGACATCTGATGCGGACAAAAAGAATGCATTCGATATCGAAAAGTTCCTGAATCACAAGCTCACCTTGAACCCGGAGGACCGGTACACGGTCGTGAAGCCGGATGAAGTCTGATCACAACTGAATACAGTCTCATGACGTAAGCCTTCTGTTTCATAGCAAGCAGGGGGCTTTCTTCATGTCAGAAGGAGGCGCGTATGGACAGTGGCTTTTACAGGGCCAGGGCTCCCAACACATCAATGCTGGTTCCCTGACATGTAACGCATATGGCAGCTGCAATCACAGAAAGAATGGAGGAAAGAAACCCGGGACGCCGGTCTCCGGCTTCAGCTGCCTTAAGAAAGATCCTTTGGGTTTCGGAAGCTATTATGGCATTTTTCAACAGCGCAGTCGGTGTACTGCAGACACTCGTTATCGCACTCGGTGCAGGTCTTGCAATCTGGGGTGTTGTAAACCTCATGGAAGGCTACGGCAATGACAACCCGGGTGCTAAATCACAGGGCATGAAGCAGCTGATGGCAGGCGGCGGTGTGGCCCTGATCGGCACGACTCTGGTTCCGCTTCTGACAGGCCTGTTCGGCTAATCACGGAGGGAAACCGCTAAATGGACACAATATTTCAGAAAATCACAGAGTGGCTGAAAGAAATGCTCGTTAGCGGTATCATGGAAAGTCTTTCCGGGATGTTCGATTCCGTGAACCAGCAGGTCTCGGATGTGGCAACCCAGGTCGGCACATCCCCGGTGAACTTCTCACCGGGGGTGTTTGCCATGATACGGAATGTATCAGAATCTGTGATCATCCCTATTGCGGGGCTGATTCTGACATTCATAGCCTGCTATGAGCTGATTCAGCTGATTATTGATCACAACAACTTAGCAAACTTTGAAACATGGATCTTCTTCAAATGGGTTTTCAAGACCTTCGTAGCCGTGCTGCTGATCACCAACACGTTCAATATCACGATGGCGGTATTTGATGTTGCCCAGCATGTGATCGCATCTGCAGGAGGGATCATCGGCGGCAATACTGCCGTGGACGGATCATCACTAAGCAGTATGCAGGCCACGCTTGAGGCCATGGATGTCGGTCCGCTGATCGGGACGTATATGGAAGTTCTGATCCTCGGGATCGGCATGAAGATCATGTCTCTTGTCATTTTCATCATTGTCTATGGCCGTATGATCGAGATCTATCTGATGACGAGTCTCGCGCCGATTCCGTTCTCAACATTCGGAAACCGTGAACAGAGCCAGATCGGACAGAACTATCTCCGGTCTCTTTTTGCGTTAGGCTTCCAGGGATTCCTCATCATGATCTGCGTCGGTATCTATGCGGTGCTGATCCAGAGCGTATCGTTTTCAGGCAATATCCTGACGGCTCTCTGGGGAGTCATGGGCTACACGGTACTGCTTTGCTTCACGCTGTTCAAGACAGGTACGCTGGCAAAATCCGTATTCAGCGCACATTAAGGAGGTTCTATGGCGTCGTATATATCTGTTCCAAGGGACTTGGGCAAGGTCAAGTCCAAGATATTCTTCAATCTGACGAAACGGCAGCTGATCTGCTTTTCCATCGCGGCAGTTGTCGGTGTCCCGCTGTTCTTCCTTGTAAAGAAGAGCGGAAATGTGAGCCTGGCGGCAATGACCATGATCGCGGTGATGCTGCC
>JAFOMZ010000018.1 GCA_017421125.1 Solobacterium sp. | reverse complement strand
CGCATAGCAGACATTATATCATGTGTTTGTACTTTGTGGTATGATACCGGGAACGAGGTGAAACATGAAGCGTTATCGTTATTGGTGGATCTGGATCCTGGTCTGCCTGTATATTTATATGATCTTCAGAAATTCCATGATGGTCGCGGAACTGTCCTCGAAGATGTCGTCCGAAGTGACCGTCTGGATCCTGAACCATATCTCAAGATTCGGGCTGTACGCGTCCGACTTTTATACCGTGCATCATTATGTACGGAAGCTTGCGCACTTTACGGAATTCGCAGGGCTTGGTTTCCTTGTTTCTCTGGCGATGCATATCTGTCCCCTGCTGCCCAGCAGGTTCCTGAACTTCATCCTGTTCCTGATCGCGGTCCCTGCCGCAGATGAAGCGATCCAGCATTTCGCGGAAGGCCGCAGTATGCAGTTCACGGACATGGTCATTGACGGAAGCGGTTTTCT
This sequence comes from Solobacterium sp., assembly GCA_017421125.1. Classification (GTDB taxonomy): domain Bacteria; phylum Bacillota_I; class Bacilli_A; order Erysipelotrichales; family Erysipelotrichaceae; genus Bulleidia. Next base: position 1,162 of record JAFOMZ010000018.1, on the reverse strand, counting down.
GTTCGGGGCATTCCTCTGCTATGTACTGATCCTGGTCATCCTGGATATCACAGGCAATATACAAAGAGGCAGAAAGAAAACGGGATAGCTCCCGTTATTCCCTGATGATCGCTGCAGCAGAAGCGCCGGTGATCCTGATCAGATCTTCCGGATCGACTTCGATCTGCGTTCCGATGCGTCCGCCCGATACAAATACACGGTCAAACAGCAGAACAGTTTCGTCAAATACCGTACGGAACTGTTTTTTCATGCCTACGGGGGAACATCCGCCCCGGATGTATCCGGTGATTCCCTGAAGCTCTTTGACATGGATCATTTCCACACTGCGAACATCCACACTTCTCGCACAGGCTTTCAGATCGAGTTCTTCCTTGACAGGGATCACAAAAACATAAAACTGGCGGTCATTTCCCCTGGTGACAAGTGTCTTGAACACCTGGTCCGGGTCCTGGCCGAGTTTCCTTGCGGCTGTCACGCCGTCAACGATCCCGTCTGACGCATCATAAGTATGTACTGTATACGCGATCCCTTCACTGTCCAGGATACGCATCGCGTTCGTCTTTTTGTCTGCCATAAGTTCTACCGCTATTATTCTGACAATCATATACGGTCATTGTCAAACTTCTCATGTGTTCCTTCCCTGAGCATGCTCAGCAGGTCTGAAACAGTCTGGGTTTCCCCTGTACGCTGCGGACATTCCGAAACTGATTAGTTACCTTTCAGAAGATCTTCCTGATATGCACGGGAAACAGCCATTGTTTCCTTATACCAAATCTTGAAATACTCTTTCAGTTCCTCATCCTGCACTTTGGCGCAGTTTCTTGCAATATTGTCAGCCTCTCTTGAAGCATCCAGAACAGGCAGTCCGTTTTCCTTTTTATATGCCAGGATCTCTTTGACAGCGTGCATCCGTTTTTCGAACAGTTTTACAAGTTCATCATCTGCCTCATTGATGATCAGTCTGTTTTTTTCCAGTGCGTTCATATTCAGTCACCTCCTACCGGATTCATTGTAGGCATGAAAACGATTATTTTCCAACTGTCAGCTTGTACAAAACATTTTGTTTTTCACACATGACTGGAATACAATATAGATGGCAATATAAATATAGAAACGAGGTAAATACTATGGGATATGAAGGCAAAACTGTTGCTATGGTCGG
>JAFOMZ010000160.1 GCA_017421125.1 Solobacterium sp. | reverse complement strand
TCTTCCAGTTCGCATGCTATCTGTCCTGCGGCACCATGGGTGTCAACCCGTTCGACCAGCCGGGCGTAGAAGCTTATAAAGTCAGGATGTTCAAAGAACTCGGAAAGGAATAAAGACATGGAAAAGTACAAGGATCCGAATGTTCCCGTTGAAGAACGGGTAGAAGACCTTCTTTCCCGTATGACGCTGGAAGAAAAAGCAGCCCAGCTGTGTGGTGACCTGGCTGCCTCATTCATTAAGGACGGAAAACTAGACAAGGATCTGCTGAGGGAAAAATTCAAGGACGGACACGGCAGATTTACCCAGTACTCCCTGGTCGGTCTGGTAGATCCTGAACAGATCGCTGAGATCACAAACCAGGTGCAGGATTACTTTGTGAATGAAACAAGGCTCGGGATCCCGGTCGCACTGCAGTCAGAGAATCTCTGCGGCTATCCGGCAAAGGGCGGAACGCTGTTCCCGGCACAGATCAATCTCGGCTGCACATGGGAGCCGGAACTGGCAGAACAGATGTCGCATATCATCGGCCAGGAAAGCAGGGCAGTCGGCATCACATCCGCGATGAGTCCGGTCATCGATGTCTCCAATGATCCGAGATGGGGACGTACATATGAAACGTACGGAGAAGATCCGTATCTGATCTCCCAGTTCGGCATTCATTATGTAAGGGGCATGCAGGCGGAAGGCGTTTCCTGCATCGCAAAGCATTTCCTTGGCTACGCCTCTACACAGGGCGGCCTGAATACAGCCCAGGCAAGGATCAACGACCGTGAACTGTATGAAGTATACGCAACTCCGTTTGAGGCGGCTGACAAGGAAGCAGGACTGGGCGGTATGATGGCAAACTACGGCGAGATCGACGGCCAGCCTGTCATCACAAACAAGAAGATCGCCCGCACGCTGCTGAGAGACACGATGGGATTCAAGGGCATGCTGACGAGTGACGGCGCGGCAGTGCTGAAACTATATAATTTCTACAAGCTTTCCAGAACATATGAAGAAGCAGGACTGCTGGCAAAACTGGGCGGCTGCGATACGGAGATCCCTGTCGGAGCGGCGTTCCGTCATCTTCCTGAATATGTCAGGGCAGGAAAACTGGATGAAGCCCTGATCGACGAGTCTGTCAGAAGGATCCTGAAGATCAAATTTGACATGGGACTGTTTGAAAATCCCTATGCAGATGTTTCGCGTCTTTCCGGTGCCATGAACGATCCGGAAAAAGAAAAACTGAGCAGGGAAATTGCCGGCAAGTCACTGGTACTGCTCAAAAACGACGGCACACTGCCTCTGAAGAAAGGAACAAAACTTGCTGTGATCGGTCCGCATGCGGACAGTCTGCGCTATCCGGTCAGCGGCTACACATATCCGGCATACATTGAGATGCTTTCAGCCGGCGCTTCCGGCGGCCAGACAACATTTGGCGGAATTGCGGATGAACAGAAGAAACTGGAAGCAGAAAACAAAAAGAAAGAAAATCTCCCGAAGGGTCCCTTTGCGACCATGTATGACATGTTCTCGGCAGAAGACAAGGCAAAGCTCAATGATATGAATCAGGTGCTCCGCGGTATGGGCGCAAAGTCACTGAGGGAAGTACTCTGTGAACGGACAGAAGTCGTTTATGCTGAAGGATGCAGGATCACAGATCCTTCCAAGGACGGATTTGCGGAAGCTGTCAAAGCGGCTGAAGAAGCAGATGCTGTTGTCATGGCACTTGGCGGAAACTGCGGCTGGGTCAATGTGACCGGCGGTGAAGGCAAAGACCGCCAGTACCTGGATCTTCCGGGCGTTCAGCAGGAACTGCTGGAAGCAGTTGCGGCTGTCGGGAAACCGGTCATCGTTGTTCTTTATGGCCCGGGTGTCTTCGCGGTGAACTGGGCTGATGAACACTGCGCAGCCATCATCGAAGCATTCATGCCCGGACAGCATGCTGCATCGGCAGTAACGGATGTCCTGTTCGGTGATATTAATCCGTCCGGCAAACTGACGATGTCAGTTCCGAGATCTGCAGGTCAGGTCCCGATCTTCTACAACCACCGTGCAGGTTCCGGCTATCAGTCCGGCGCAGATGCCGCAACAGCATCAGCGATCTTCTCCGGCGGCTATGTTGACGGAAAGAGCGATCCCCTGTATAAGTTCGGCCATGGCCTCAGCTATACCTCGTTTGAGATCAGCGGTCTGGAAACACCTGATGAAGTTCCGACAGACGGAACAGTCAGCGTCTGTTGTGTGGTTAAGAATACAGGAGACAGAACGGGCGCTGAAACAGTACAGCTCTATACGCATTTCTTCGGTGCGCATGTGACACGTCCGGTCATGTCACTGGCAGGCTTCCGCAAGGTCGAACTGGCTCCCGGAGAGTCAAAAAAGATCAGATTCGATCTGAAGCTTTCCCAGCTGGGTTACTACAACGAAGATATGGAATTTGTTGTTGAGCCGGGAGACCTGACTGTTATGGTCGGCGACGCTTCCGACAGGATCGCGGAAAAGAAGACAGTGATCCTGACGGGAGAAAAGGTAAACGTGTTCGGAAAACGCTCCTATATATGTGAAACAGAAGTGCTGTAAGACACTTTGGCAGCATCCGGTTTTGCGGGCTGTTCAGCATGATCCTGTGAATGGTCATCTGACTGCCTGAGCATTACAATACGGATGTCAATAAAGACCTTTTCACGAAATTCATTCGATGAGAAGGTCTTTTTTCCGATATGGCGTACATGAGGTCCGGGTCACTGATTTCTGATCACTCTTGCACGGCCGGACCGGCAAAAGATGTACAATGGGCAGGTATACTGAAAAAGGAAAAGACTGTTATATGAAGAAAAAGACATTTTACGGATGGATCATTGTCGGAACATGCTGCCTTGTGATGGCGACGACCATGGGGATCATAACCAACTGCAACAGTCTGTTTATCAAACCGGTAGCCGAGGAACTCGGAGTCTCACGACAGACGATCAGTCTGATGATCTCCCTGCAGAGCCTGGGTACGATGATCGCATCACTGTTTACCGGGAAGATCTTCAACGGACGCAATACGATCACCGTGATGAAAACAGCGGTCATTGTCATGACTGCAGCATATTTCCTGAACAGTTTTGCCAACAGCATCCTTCTCCTGTATGTGACCTACTTTATCAACGGGATCATGCTGGCACTGGTCACGACACTGCCGATCTCATTCCTGATCAACAACTGGTTCATTGACCGGACGGGATATGCGCTGGGACTGGCATCCATGGGGTCAGGGTTTGGCGGAGCTTTCTTTAATTCCCTGGCAGGGCGCATTATGAACGGCGCAGGGTGGCGCAATACGTACCGTGTCCTTGCATTATTCATCCTGGTGATCGCGGTTCCCTGCATCTTCTTTGTCCTGAAGCTGAGACCGGAAGAAACAGGGGAGAAACCTTACCGGGAACAGGGTGAAAAAGAAACTGATACAAAACAGGAACTGACGGGATATACCTTTGCCCAGGCGCGCAAAACACCGGTCCTCTGGATTCTTTACGCACTGGCTGTCATCATCGGGATCTGTCTCAACAGCATGTACACAACAGTCTCTCCCCATCTGCAGGATAAGGGCTATTCCCTGGTCTTCAGCGCCAATGTGTTAAGCGCATGTCTGCTTGTCATGGCAGGAGGGAAGATCATGATCGGCAGGATCTTTGACCGGTATGGGGCAAAAGCAGGTTTCTTCTGTGCCTGCGCCGCACTGACCGCAGCCACCGTCGGTATGAGGTTCTGTACCTTTGCGCCGGCTCTGGCACTGATCGTTGCGGGTGTCGGGTTCGGATGCATCTTCGGAGCTGTCGTGTATCCTCTGACAGTACCGCTGGTATTCGGCAAGAAGGACTACCGGGCGATCATCGGCCCGGCAAGCGCTCTGTTCTCACTCGGCGGTATTATCGGACCTCTGTTTGCCGGCAAGGTATATGACATGACCGGGTCATATGATCTTTGCTACACGATCGACATCATCGTAATGCTCGCAGTGATCGCTCTCATACTCAAAGTACTGCTTTCAAAGGATCAGCAGTTTTCATAGTCAGAGTGCGTGAATGAACGAAAAGGTCTCAAACCTGTATAATGAATGTACAAGGAGTATATGTTTATGGAGATCAAAGCAGTCAAGTTCAGAAAAGACGGATTCTACACACAGCCTTTTGCATTCGGCGGTGAAGAAGGAATGCAGAAATTCGATCCGGAAATCAGGTACAGAGGCAGTCTTCAGAATTACCTGATCGATACAGGTGACGAAGTCATTCTTGTTGACACCGGTCTTCCTGCCGGAACACTGGAAGAAGCACCGAATGAGAAGAGCCTTGCATATACGGGAAAAGATATCTGCAGCTACATGGAAGCGTTCGCTGCCCTGGGCTATCAGCCTGAGCAGGTAACGGCGATCCTGCTGACACATAAGCATGCCGACCATTCAGGAGAACTGCGTTCCTTCCCGAATGCGAAGATCTATGTCAACGAGGATGAGATCTCCGCTGCCGAACTGCAGGGGATCCCGAATATCGTTCCAGTCAGCTTTACAGACGGTCCGTATTACAACTTCCCGGAAAGCCAGAAGATCCGTGAAGGCATTACCATGATCAGGGCAAAAGGCCATACAAACGGCAACAGTATCATCATCGTTGAGAACGACGGCCTGTTCTACATGATCCACGGTGACATCACCTATGTGGATGAAGCGCTTTATGAAGATAAGCTTTCAGTCGTATTTGATGACCTGGCAGCTGCCAGAACAACACAGGACCGCATCCGTGAGTTCATCCG
>JAFOMZ010000159.1 GCA_017421125.1 Solobacterium sp. | reverse complement strand
TGGTGAACATGATGCGGATGAAGTGTTTGATTCCATCGGTATTGAAACGATCAATAAATATACGGAAGATGACCTGCGTACTGCATTGAATGGACTGGGTGAAAACATTGTCCGTGCGAAAGGTATCGTTCCTGACACAGAAGGAAGCTGGCTGTTCTTCGACTATGTTCCCGGAGACATGGATATCCGTAAAGGCAATCCTGCCTATACAGGTCTGATCACTGTCATCGGTGAAAAGGTCGATATTGAAGAGATCAAACGCCTGTTCGGGGTGAAGTAATGGCTTGTCCGGTTTATCTTTTTACCGGATTCCTGGACAGCGGTAAAACGACCCTGATCAAAGATACGCTGAATGATGAGCAGTTCATGGATGGTATTTCCAGAACACTGATCATCTGCTTTGAACAGGGTGAAACGGAATATACGAATGAATTTCTGGATGAACACAACGCATTCATTGAGTTCCTGGACGCTTCTACACAGCTGACTGTTGAGAAGATGCATGAACTGGATACCCTGTATCATCCCGATCAGGTATTCATTGAGTATAACGGCAGTGAATCTGTATCGGAAACACTGCTTACAGGTATGCCGGATTACTGGCCTCTGGTCGAGATCCTGACAACTGTAGATGCTTCAACGTTCCCTGTATACATTTCAAACATGAGAAGCCTCATGTTTGAACAGCTCAGATGGAGCGATGTCGTCATCTGCAACCGCTGCACTCCGGATACCTCCGGTTCTCTGCTGCGCGGAAATATTAAAGCGATCAACAAGCGTGCACAGATCTTCTACGAAGGTAACTTCGGAGAACCTGTAGAGCTGAAAAACGGGCTGCTGCCGTTTGATGTCAATTCCGAGATCATCGATGTCAAGGATGATGACTATGGTCTCTGGTACATGGATGCGGCAGACAACCCTGATAAATACAACGGCAAGAAAGTGATCCTCCGCGGAATGTACGCGGAAGACCTCCCCGGATACAAGCAGACATTCATTCTCGGAAGAAGAGCCATGGTCTGCTGTGAAGCAGATACGTCCCTGTGCGGCATTACCGTAACAGGTGTGAAAATCTGGGAAATGGAAAAAGGCATGTGGGTCCAGGTTGAGGGCACACTGAAAGAACTGCCTGTTGAGAACGGCGGCAAGACTCTGGTCCTGTATGCGGATAAGATCCAGCATTATAACGGACCTGCTGATCCGTTTGTATATTTCAGCTGATCATTAAAAAATCCCGAATTCGGGATTTTTTTGTTATATTGCTGTTTCAGTTCAGTCTATTTCATGCCAGTTCGTTCCGTATTCATCTGCTGTCAGGATATGGAATTTAAATGATTCATCTTCTCTGACCGCATACAGCGAGCGGTTTCCGTCTTTGTCCTCCAGTACGAATACGCCGTAATAATGTCCCTTGATGGAGGCTTCCTGCATCGGATACAGATTTCCGCCTGAAACAATGATATTCTGAATGTCTTCTCTCATTGTCAGGCAGTCATAGTATGCCATGCCGTAGACCGGTTTTTCCGATCCGTCCAGTATCTGGTACGGTGTGATGTCTATTGCGCCCATCTGAAAGGCCGTCCTCAGAACACCGTCAAACACATCAAGACCTGTCGGTATTGTTACATGGTCATTGCCATTTGACGCAATGATCACGCCTGCAGGATCTGTCGTTTCTGCAGTCTCCACATACAGGATCGGTTCATTCCCCTGGTACAGCACTTCTGTTATTTCACCGGACGCAATATCATATTTACCGACCTGAAGCTCTATATCTTTGTTTGGAATGATCAGGTAAATATTGTTTTCGCTTTTTCCCTGATCGCCGTATATGATCCGTTCTTCGGGGATCGACAATGCCGGTTCCAGCATGGGATCCTGTGCAGGTCTGGACATTACATTTTCCACGCTGTTGTATTCATGTACCTGTCCCAGGAGCGCGATCCTGACGAATTCATAGTCTTCCATCTCGTAACTGACATGATCATTCGTATCTGATGTCATCTCGTTCAGAAACAGCGACCCGTCTTTCCCGCTGAGTTCAACACTGAACCAGCGTTCTTTTCCTTCGTGGTCCACATAACTGATCCCGTTGTTCGGAAGATCGCCGCTGAATACAAGAGCTGCCAGCAAAGGATGTTCCGGTGTCAGTTCATCCAGATGATACCGTTCTGATACCAGATATTCAGGCACACCATTTGCGTCCATTGTTTTCAGGAACAATGATAAAACAGTAAAATCTGTTACCGGAGTTTCCGTCCGGAAGACGATCATGTTTTCTGCATTTGCCCCTTCTGCATAATAAATATCCGGAAGATAATCAAGGTCCTTATCCAGTTCATTTCTCCATACTGCAGAGACCGGATCAGTTCCCGTATACGATGTATTCTGTGTGTCGGCTGTTTCCTGTATTTCCGGTGTCTCAGATGGTTTGACGTCAGGCGTACTTTCATTCTGTTTCTGCCCGGAACCGCATGCACTCAGCAATAACATTGCTGAAATGAGAAGAGATATTCTTTTTTTCATGGCTGTTCTCCGTTCTCTGTATCAATGATGATTCTGCATAAGATATGCACGGAATTCATCTGTATCAGACCAGTATCTGATTCCCCAGTTTTCAAAATTCCATTCATCGGAATATGGATTGCACTCATAATCTACATACCAAAGCGATCCGTCCCGTATCACGAAATTCGTCGGAAAATAATCAATATTCAAACCGGCCGCAAAGGCCTGCGCAGCCATCTGCCGGACCTGTTCGAAATATATTTCAGCATTTCCGCCGGAACGGACCAGATCAAACACTGTTGCACCCTCAATATACTCTTTCATGATCCGTTCTGCATCAAAATCGATTGCAAGCATTTCCGGGATCCTGATGCCTGCTTCTTTAAGGCGTCCGTAATCATGATATTCAGCTTCGATCTTGTTTCCGAAGCTGTAATAATCACACGGCTCATGATGGATCTGTTTCAGAACAACATTGCGGCCTCCGCATTCAGCAAGATATGAATAGCCGCCTTTTCCATGTCCGAGCAGCCGTATGATGCGGCAGTCATGTCCGCAGACTGATAAATGTTCACACATTTTCTTTTCCTTCTGTTCAGGAGCCGCTGTTTTCCTGTCGGAAGCGGACTGCCTTCCGGACCTCATACTGAGATCCTGTTTGATCAATCCAATTATATCAGCAGTCCGGCATGATTTATTGAAATAAGGTTCTTGCATGACCTGCATAAAACAATGGACCGGCAAAAAGAAAAAGGTCCCGCCAGCACGCAGGTCCTCATTCTAATAGGGGGAAAGAAATATCAAACTCTCATTTGATGATTCAATAATACTGAAAAGCTGTGTTATAAATATGCGAGAATTGTGAAAGAACAGTGAAAATTAGAAAAGTTTTCTGACATTCAGTCCTAACAATTCAGCAAATGCTACTGCCTGCTCTTCATTTACAGTCAATCCGCGCAGATTTTCCGGATCCACCATGATCCCGTCTACCTGACTGTCTGATAAGTCCAGTCCGTTCATTTTTGTGTCGATCCATTCTGATTTCGTAAAATTGCAGTTCTCGATACTGATATCCGAATGCTCGACCATTGACATTCCTGCCTGCTCCAGGATCATATCCTTCAGCGTAACACGTTTCAATTTACTGCCGTTCAGATTCAGGTAGCTTCCCTGGCAGCCCTCCATGACGGTATCCTGCATCACTGCACCAGCCAGTTCCGTACCCATCATCCTGCATGTTCTGATCCGGACCCTGCGGAATACCGTATTGTTCATACTGATGTTGCTGAAATCACAGTGGTCGAAGACTGCGTCCGCAAACAGGCAGTTTTTCATATCCTTTGTGAATCTCACATTATGAAAGGTACATTCATAGAACTCTTTCATATTCAGTGATCTTTCACATGTTTCATCTTCGAATTTCAGGTTCTCGATTCGGATCTGCCTGCCTGTTTCAGACAGCTTAGCCCCAGCCGGTTCTTCGCTGAATTTCGGTTCAGCAGGTTTGTTTATCTTTCTTCTGATCTCTTTTGCCATACAGAAACTATATACTATCGGGAAGAAAATATACTCAGTTTTGAAAAAAATTTCTTTTTCTCTATCTTTTTCTGTAAATTACTGTATAATAATTGAGCACATGCCCCCATAGTAAAAAGGATATTACAAACCCCTCCTAAGGGTTAGTTGCAGGTTCGATTCCTACTGGGGGTGCCATATTTTATATCACCGGGATGTAGCGCAGCTTGGTAGCGCACATCGTTAGGGACGATGGTGTCGCAGGTTCAAATCCTGTCATCCCGAGACAAAATGCCTCTGTTTATGATGAACAAAGGCATTTTTTATGTTTTGAATTATTTCTGTATCGGGTCTTTTATTATTGCTTTCTTTCAAAGACCCACACCATATCATCTGTCCGTCGTTCGTATTTCAGGAACTGTTCTGCCATGAACGTACTATTGCCTCCTGCTTCCCGCATGATCAGAACGCTTCTGCCGTCCGGGTCTGAAAGACGCAGGTACATATCCGTCTCAATGGAAACAGACTGATTCACCGGGTTGGAATGAGCAAAGGAGATCTTCATAAGTCCGGAAAGAGCTTCCTCTTCTGTGTCAGTGATCTCAAAGCTTCCCATGATCGCCTCCTGCGTACTGTTCCTGGTCAGCGTCATGATCTCATTTTCCGCATCGATCTTCAGGATCATATCCGGGTCTTCTTCAGGGATACCGCGGTCTGTCAGTGCCCATTCCCCGTTCAGCATCTCTGAAAGAAATGATGTTTCCTCCTGTTTTTCCGTTTGTTCCTGCAGTTCTGCCATTGTTTCTTCGGTTTCCGCCGGATCTATGATCTCTTTTTCTTCCGCTTTACAGCCGGCAGTACTGATCACCAGAAGTACTGCCAGCAGTACTTTGAACGTTTTCATAAAATTTCCTTCCTATACCAATATACACAGAAAACATGTACAGGCTGTCACAGGAAAAGACTGAACCATTCAGAAAATCACGCATTCTGACCGGTATGACTTGCCTGACGATATTTTGGAACTGATGAATGTGTATGAAGAAAATGATCATGCAGTAATGAATGCTTAAGGTTTCGGAAAAAATATGACTGCACAGATCTTCAAAGATATAATAAGTGCATGAAAAAAGATGTACGAAGACTTATGGCATCCCTGTTCATCCTTGTATCCGGTATTCTGGAAATGGTTCTGATCCACCGTTACCCGGATTTCTTTTTTCCGGGTTACCGTCTGTTCTCAAAAAAATGGCTGTCTTTCATTGCATACCTGGTGTCGTTTACGCATCATTCGGTATGGGATGCAGGAGCGCTATGCCTGGTCCTTCTGCTTATATACTTCCTGATCCGCTGCTTCATGAAGAAAAAAGGCTTTCTGCATGTACTCAGCATTGCGCTTTTGGTCGTTTCCATCCTTGCTTTTTCTGCCTTTCAGGGATGGCTCGGAAATCATTATGCCCCTAAGCTTTCAAAAGAAATATCGCTTGAAGTCAGCCGGTATACAAAGGAAGAACTTTATGAAGCTGCAGAATATTATTATCTGAAAGCGGCGGAGTATGCCGGACAGATCGAACGTGACACTGACGGCCATGCCCTGAAACATGATCTGAATGAGACCGGAAACACCGCAGGTGCTTCCTATCTGTCCCTTGCGGAACAATATCCTGTATTTAAAGGCTCGTCAGTACCCGTCAAGCATTTCACGCTGATTGGAGAATATCTCCTGTATAACGGCATCACCGGTATGTTCATGCCCATTACCGCGGAAGCATCTGTTCCTGCCAATGTACCGACCATCCCGCTCCCCTTCACCATGTGTCATGAAGCGGCGCACAGACTGGGCATTGCCAGTGAGCAGGAAGCCAACTTCTGCGCATTCCTTGCCTGCAGGATAAGCAGTGACCCGTACTTTCTTTACAGCGGGTATTATGAAGCATTTGGCTACTGCTATTCTTCGCTGTACTCTGCAGACTACGACAAGGCTGCCCAGCTGTATCATCTTTACGATGACCTTGAAGGGATCCGGCTGATACAGCTCGACCGTCAGGATACCCGTAAGGCATACAGTAAATATGAATCTCCGCTTCAGGATGTCAGCGACCATATCAATGACACCTATCTGAAGACATTCTCACAGGAAAGCGGGATCCGCTCCTATGGGGAAGTCACCGATTACCTGATCGCATGGTACCTGGCCGGACAAGAAGATTAATTGATTAATAGCCATTATTTCCCGGGAAAGAAAAACCTCCCGGGAACTTTCGTTCCCGGGAAGCAGGATGAACAACAATTAACAGTTCAATTACATCAGTTTGCGGAACATTGCTTCGAAATCAGCGAGTTCTGCATGTCTCGGGTTGCCGGGTGCGCATGCGTCAGCTGCAGCAGACTGGCAGAGGAACGGCAGATCTTCTTCCTTCAGTTTCTCGAGCTTTGTCGGGATACCTACATCGATGGACAGCTGACGGACTGCATCAACAGCTGCCTTGCGGTATGTTTCCTGATCCATTCCTGTTGTATCAACACCGAGTGCTTCAGCGATCTCCTTGAACTTTTCGCCTGTGTATTCAGCATTGAATTCCATAACGATCGGCAGCATCATTGCGCATGCAACACCGTGCGGTGTGTCATAGACTGCACCGAGTGTATGAGCCATGGAATGAGCGATACCCAAACCGACGTTGGAATAAGCCATAGCTGTAACATACTGTGCCAGTGCCATGCCTTCACGTCCGTCCGGATCATTCTGGACAGCCTTGCGGAGGTTCTTTCCGATCAGCTTGATCGCTTCAAGGTTCAGTGTATCGGAGAGTTCCCAAGCTGCGCCTGTCGTATAGCCTTCGATCGCGTGTGTCAGGGCATCCATACCTGTGGATGCTGTGAGGCCTTTCGGCATGGAGCTCATCATATCCGGGTCAACGACAGCGATATCGGGGATATCGTTAGGGTCAACACATACGAACTTACGCTTGCGCTCTACGTCTGTGATAACGTAGTTGATCGTGGATTCAGCACCTGTGCCGCCTGTTGTCGGAACTGCGATCGTGAATACTGTACGGTTCTTTGTAGGTGCAACACCTTCCAGGGAACGAACGTCAGCGAATTCAGGGTTATTGACGATAATGCCGATGCCCTTGCCTGTATCCATGGAGGAACCGCCGCCGATCGTGATCATGAAGTCAGCGCCTGACTCGTGATATGCTTTCACGCCGTTCTGTACGTTCTCAATTGTAGGATTCGGTTTGATGTCGGAATACAGCGCAAACGG
>JAFOMZ010000158.1 GCA_017421125.1 Solobacterium sp. | reverse complement strand
CGTTCCCGCTATGGCGCTAAGAAGCCCAAGGCAAAGAAATAAGTGAGGTGAACAGACATGCCCAGAAAAGGATATATAGCAAAGCGTGATGTACTGCCCGATCCCGTCTATAACTCAAAGCTGGTCACAAAGCTGATCAACAAGATCATGATCGACGGCAAGCGCGGTACTGCACAGACGATTCTCTATGATGCATTTGCACTCATCGAGTCCAAAACAGGCCAGAATGCTATGGAAGTATTCGAAAAGGCACTGGCAAACGTTATGCCGATGCTCGAACTGAAGGTTCGCCGTGTCGGTGGTGCCAACTATCAGGTTCCGGTTGAAGTAAGTGCTGAAAGAAAACTCACACTTGGTCTCCGCTGGATCGTCAACTACGCAAGACTCCGTCATGAAAGAACAATGGAACAGAGACTTGCCAACGAAATTATGGATGCCGCAAACGGAACAGGTGCATCTGTGAAGAAGAAGGAAGACACGCACAAGATGGCTGAAGCAAACAAGGCTTTTGCTCACTATCGCTGGTAATAATGAACTTGAACTTCCATATTGAAAGGAGCGATTTATGCCCAGAGAGTTCCCGTTAAACAAAGTCCGTAATATTGGAATCATGGCGCACATCGATGCCGGCAAAACGACAACGACTGAGCGTATTCTGTATTACACAGGTAAAATCTACAAGATCGGTGAGACGCATGACGGTGCTTCCCAGATGGACTGGATGGCACAGGAACAGGAACGCGGTATCACGATCACTTCTGCAGCTACCACATGTCAGTGGAAAGACTGCCAGATCAATATTATCGATACCCCAGGCCACGTAGACTTCACTGCTGAAGTTGAACGTTCCCTGCGAGTACTGGACGGTGCTGTTACTGTCCTGGACTCCAAGGCCGGTGTTGAACCTCAGACTGAAACAGTCTGGAGACAGGCAACAGAATACAGAGTTCCGCGTATCGTATTCTCCAATAAGATGGACGCTACAGGTGCTGACTTCTATATGAGCGTCAAATCCATCGGCGACCGTCTTGGTGCCAAGGCTGCAGCTATCCAGATGCCGATCGGCGCTGAAAGCAGCTTCCGCGGAATTATCGACCTCGTTACCATGAAACAGGAAATGTATATGAATGACCTGGGAACAGACATTCAGATCACAGAGGTTGAAGAACAGTATCAGGATCAGGCTCAGGAAATGCGTATGGCTATGCTGGAAGCACTTGCTGACTATGACGATGATCTGATGATGAAGGTTCTTGAAGGCGAAGAGCCTACAGTAGAAGAGATCAAGGGTGCGATCCGTAAGGGCGTGCTGACTTCCGAATTCTTCCCTGTAATGTGCGGTTCCGCCTATAAGAATAAAGGTGTTCAGCTCCTGCTCGACGCAGTTGTTGATTATCTGCCTGCTCCGACAGACATCCCTGCAATCAAGGGACATCTGACAGACGGAGAAGAAGCAGAACGTATTCCGGATGACAAACAGCCGTTCAGCGCCCTTGCATTTAAGGTCGCTACCGATCCATTCGTCGGAAGACTGACATATTTCCGTGTATACTCCGGTACGATCACAGCCGGCAGCTATGTGCTGAATGCTACAAAGAACAAGAGAGAGCGTCTGGGACGTATCGTCCGTATGCACGCTAACCACCGTACAGATATCACGGAAGTATTTGCCGGCGACATCGCTGGTGCGGTAGGTCTCAAGAACACCACAACCGGTGATACGCTGTGTGCTGAAGACAGCCCGATCATCCTGGAATCCATGGTATTCCCGGAGCCGGTCATCCAGATGTCAGTTGAGCCCAAGACAAAGGCTGATGCCCAGAAGATGGACAACGCCCTGGCTAAGCTGGCTGAAGAAGACCCGACATTCCGTACATATACCGATGAGGAAACAGGACAGACGATCATCGCCGGTGTCGGTGAACTGCAGCTGGATATCATCATGGACCGTATGAAGAGAGAGTTTAAGGTAGAAGCTACTGCCGGTGCTCCTCAGGTTGCTTACCGTGAAACGATCCGCAGCGAAGCTGAGTGCGAAGGTAAATTCGTTCGTCAGTCCGGCGGTCATGGTCAGTATGGTCATGTATGGATCCGTTTCAGCCCGAATGAAGGCAAAGGCTTTGAATTCGCGGATGAAACAGTCGGCGGAAGTGTTCCGAAGGAATACATCAAACCGACACAGCAGGGTCTGGAAGATGCGCTCGGAAACGGCCTGATCGCAGGCTATCCGGTCGTAGACATCAAAGCGGTACTGTTCGACGGTTCCTATCATGATGTCGACTCATCCGAACAGGCGTACAAGATTGCAGCATCCCTCGCTCTGAAGGAAGCCGCTAAGAAGTGTAACCCTGTCATTCTCGAACCGATCATGCGTGTAGACGTAACTGCACCGTCTGATTACCTTGGCTCCGTCATGGGAGACATCGTAAAGAGAAGAGGTCAGATCCGTATGCAGGAAGAGACCGGCAACGCAATCAAGATTTCCAGTTATGTACCTCTGAGCGAAATGTTCGGCTATGTAACAGATCTCCGTTCCATTACACAGGGACGCGGCACTTATATTATGCAGACAGATCACTACGAGGAAGTACCTAAGAGCATCGCTAAGGAAATCATCGAAAAGAACAGTACTAAGTAATTATTGCAAATGGAATGCGTTTATCATAAAATGATTACGCACATAAATTGATTAAATCAGGAGGAAAACCCATTATGGCAAAGCAAAAGTTTGACCGCTCACTCGATCATGTAAATATCGGTACGATCGGTCATGTCGACCATGGCAAAACAACGCTGACGGCCGCAATCACCAAGTATCTCGCTGAGCACCCTGAAGCTGGTTCCGCTAAGTTCGAAGCTTATGATCAGATCGACGGCGCACCGGAAGAAAAAGCTCGTGGTATCACGATCAATACTGCTCACGTTGAGTACTCAACAAAAACACGTCACTATGCACACGTAGACTGCCCAGGTCATGCTGACTATGTCAAGAACATGATCACTGGTGCTGCTCAGATGGACGGCGCTATCCTCGTAGTTGCTGCTACAGACGGACCGATGCCTCAGACACGTGAGCACATCCTGCTGTCCCGTCAGGTAGGCGTACCTAAGATGGTCGTATTCCTGAACAAGTGCGACATGGTTGACGATCCTGAACTGATCGACCTCGTTGAAATGGAAGTTCGTGACCTTCTTTCCGAATATGGATTCGAAGGCGATGATACACCGATCATTCGTGGTTCCGCTCTGAAGGCTCTCGAAGGTGATCCTGACTGGCTCGCTCCGATCCAGGAACTCCTCGACGCTGTTGATGAATGGATCCCGACACCTGCACACGAATTCGACAAGCCGTTCCTGATGGCTGTTGAAGACGTCTTCACGATCACAGGCCGTGGTACTGTTGCTACAGGCCGTGTAGAACGTGGTAAGCTGAACCTCAACGACCAGGTTGAAATCGTTGGTCTCAAAGAGACAAGAACAACTGTCGTTACAGGTATCGAAATGTTCCGTAAGACTCTTGACTTTGCTCAGGCTGGTGACAACATCGGTGCTCTGCTCCGTGGTGTTAACCGTGACGAAGTTGAGCGTGGACAGGTTCTCGCTAAGCCGGGTTCCGTTACACCTCATACAAAGTTCAAGGCTCAGGTCTACGTTCTGACTAAGGAAGAAGGCGGACGTCATACACCGTTCGTTTCCAACTATCGTCCTCAGTTCTATTTCCGTACAACAGACGTTACAGGCGTTATCAGACTTCCTGAAGGCACAGAAATGTGCATGCCGGGTGACAACGTTGTCATGGAAGTTGAACTTCTGGCTCCGATCGCTGTTGAACAGGGAACAAAGTTCTCCATCCGTGAAGGTGGACGTACAGTAGGTTCCGGTTCCATCACAGAAATCGAACAGTAATCGACTGAACTTAAAGAAAGATATCCTCTGGGGTATCTTTTTTTTACGCTCGTTCCTGTATAATCTGCTTATAACAAGGAGGTGGCGTATGAAGAAACAGCTGAGGACGTTTGTACTGCTGTTTATGGCTGTGTTCAGCCTGGTTCTGTCCGCCTGCACACATCCTGCGCCTGAGCCGACAGCTGCTCCGGTGACTGTGACAGCAGAGCCCGTATCAACAGATCTGCCGGTGATCCAGGTGACATCGGATCCTGATCCGTCGATTGCCCCTGATCCGGTTCCGACCCCGACAGAGAAACTGCTTGATGAGAACGGAACATATGACAGTAAGGAGGAAGTTGCGCTGTATCTTTATCAGTACGGAAAGCTTCCTTCAAACTTCATGACCA
Organism: Solobacterium sp.; assembly: GCA_017421125.1. Taxonomy (GTDB): domain Bacteria; phylum Bacillota_I; class Bacilli_A; order Erysipelotrichales; family Erysipelotrichaceae; genus Bulleidia. The sequence continues at coordinate 24,525 of JAFOMZ010000158.1, read as the reverse complement.
AGAAACAGGCCCGCAGAAAAGGATGGACTTCCGGCGCGCTGAACAGGAAGATCAAAGGGAAATGCATCGGCGGCGATGTTTACAGCAATTATGAAGGCAATCTGCCTGATGTTGATGGGCGGATCTACTATGAGTGCGATATCAATACCCTGCACGAACGGAGCAGGGGAGCGGAACGCATCATTTATTCAAATGACGGACTGATCTGGTATACGCCTGATCATTATGAGACATTTGAACTTCTGTATGGGGAGGAACCATAACATGAAATGGACGATCGAGCTGGACGGTACAAGACTGTGCCAGGATAAAGAGACAGCTCATGCTTATCTGCAGGAAGTCTTCTCGTTCGCAGATTACTATGGCAAAAATCTTGATGCGCTTCATGACTGCCTGAGCGAGATACATCTTGAGACTGAGATCTGCCTGGACCAGAAAACACTGGTCATGATGGCTGAGGGAAGCTATTCCTACAGGATCCTGACAGTCATGTTTGACACAGCACTTGAAAATCCGTATCTGAAATTCCGCCTGAAACGCTGAAATGAAAACCGTGAGTACTGATTGATCAATCATCAGTAATACTCACGGCTTTTTTGTTTTCCGGCTGGAATGTTTCAGTTGTTTATGAACCTCCCGGCATTGACAGATCTGTCGTTAAACAGTTCGACTTCTTCACCTAACGGACCGCGTACAAATGCGATGCGGGCAGGTACAGGCGGTTCGCTGGCAATACAGATATCCCTGGGTCCGTCGAACAGTTCATAGCCTGCTTCCGAAAGACGGGCAGCTGTTTCATCAGTATCATCTACATAGAATGCAAAATGACGGACAGCTCCTTTCAGACAGTTTGCATCACCGATCATGATCTCGATCCAGCAGTTTCCGGCTTCGATCATTATGCCTTTCGGCCATTCACGGACGATCTGAAGTCCGAGCAGATCGCTGTAGAAATGTTTCGCTTCCGGAAGCTGTTCCTCGAAACAGTTCATGGAAATGTGGTGTACGCCTCTGATCATTAAAACCTCCTTGCTTTGATGAGAGCAGACAGTTCATCAGCCAGTCTTGCATGTGCTTCGGGTGTAAGATGGACGCCGTCAGTTTCGGAAGAGGTCAGGAAACGGGAAGTATCCATAAAGATAAATCCGTTCAGTTCTGCCTGTTTCCGGTAATATTCAGGCAGCTGCAGGGAGACCAGATAAGATTCATGGGAGAATTCTTCCCCGAATACACCATCTCCGACATGTTCATACAGATGGGGCGGACAGAGGAACAGGATCTTTGGGACAGATTCCTGTTTGACGCTCAGGTAGCTGAGAGCCTTTCTGCCGATGGATGCTGCTGCGGCAGCGATCGTTTCCGCATCTCTGTGAAAGCTGGTTTTCAGGTCATTCGTCCCCAGCATCAGTATGATCAGATCGATCGGTTTATGCGTATGCAGGGAGATGAGCAGACCGCTCATGCCGTTTTTCCACGGCGCATCAGGGTCATCAACATCGGTCGTTCTCCCGCTGCATCCTTCTTCGATCACGTAATATTCATTTCCAAGCAGTTTCTGAAGACGGCATGTCCAGCGCGTATCTTCGTCATACCGCTTTCCTCCGCCTGCCGGAACATAACCATAGGTATTGGAATCACCGTAGCACAGGATCGTATATCTCATAATATTTCCATGATCTCATCGATCTGTTCTTTTGACGCAAGGCCAGAATGAAATGCGGTCGCGCCGCCGCATGCTGTACCGAGCTTCAGCGCATGATCATATGACCCGGTTTCAAGAAAGCCTGCCAGAAATCCGGCAACCATGGAATCGCCTGCGCCGACAGAATTGACAACGGTTCCCCTGGCTGCTCTCTGCTCGTGAACATCTCCGTTCTCATCCAGCAGCAGGGCGCCTTCCGCAGCCATGGATACCAGAACATTGCGGGCACCCAGTTCCTGAAGCTTTCGTGCATATGTAATGATCTCCTCTTTTGTGTTCAGGACGGTATCGAACATCTGTCCCAGTTCAATGCTGTTGGGCTTGATCAAAAACGGACGGAATCTGAGGATATTCAGCAGCAGTCCTTTTTCCGCATCCACGACCAGTCTGACGTCCGGATCAATCTCTCCCAGGATCTCTTCATATGTCCGGTTGCTCAAACAGGAGGGAATACTGCCGGAAATGACAAGTGTATCTCCGGGACCTGCTTTTTTCAGACGCTCCGTCAATATCCGGAGATCAGCATCCGTGATCACAGGACCCATTCCGTTGATCTCTGTCTCATCGTCCGACCTGACCTTTACATTGATCCTGGTCATACCTTCGGACACTTCAACAAGATCAGTATTGATCTGCATGGCTGACAAACCATCCCTGAGAGCTTTTCCGGTAAAGCCTGCAATAAAACCGACCGCAGTGCTCTCCACTCCGAGTTCCTTCAAAATACAGGAGACATTGATGCCTTTGCCTCCGAAATAGATATGCTCACTTGTATTGCGGTTGATCTGACCTGTTTTAAAATGCGGTGTCTGAACGACATAGTCGAGTGCGGGGTTCAGTGTAACGGTATAGATCATGTGATTCAGCCTTCTTTCCAATGTACCCGGAAAGGGTACGGTCAATTTAATGATACCGATTTACAGACGTGCGTTCAATTGACTGTTTTTCCGTCATACCGGCAGGAATATATCGTGAAACCTGCCGGAAGCACCCCGAAAACACCAAAAATTTCGGTTTTTCGGAACATTTCAGACATGTAAGCGCTTGTAAAAAAGGCGGAAACAGCACCTTTGACGGGACAGGGATCAAATTTGAAAAAAGTGCGAAAAAACCGATAAAAAAAGGTTGATTTAGGTATTAATGGGTGTTACTATATTTGGGCACTCGCGTAGAGGCGGGAGGTTGCCGGCACGCTGGAAGCCGTTGCTACGGACAACGTGAAAACCGGGGAATTTCCGCGGAGCGATCCGTCTGGAAAAGCAAAGACGGAGTGAATATAAGGAGGAAAAATTCATGGCAAAGAACTCAGTAAGAATTCGTTTGAAAGCTTACGAGAACAGAAGTCTGGATGCTGCAAGCAAGAAGATCGTTGAAACAGCAGCCAGCCACGGTGCAAAGAAGATCACCGGACCTGTTCCGCTGCCGACTGAAAGAGAAGTCGTTACAGTCCTGCGTGCTGTTCATAAGTACAAGGATTCCCGCGAACAGTTCGAGATCCGCACACACAAGAGATTAATTGAGATTATCGGCCCGAGCGCTGAAACAATCGACGCTCTGAGCAGACTGGATCTGCCCAGCGGTGTTGACATCGAGATTAAGCTGTAAGGAAAGGAACCGGGTGAATACAGATGAAAGGTATCTTAGGACGTAAGCTCGGCATGACACAGGTCTTCACAGTAGACGGAAAACTGATTCCGGTTACAGTCATTGAAGTAGAACCGAACGTTGTGCTGCAGAAGAAGACAAAAGAAAACGATGGCTATGAAGCTGTCCAGCTCGGCTATGAAGATGTCAAAGCATCCCGCGCTGCAAAAGCAGCTATCGGACATTGCGAAAAGGCTAACACAGCTCCGAAGCACTACATCCGCGAATTCAAAGCTGATGAACTCTACGGACTGGAAGTTGGTGCTGAAGTAAAAGCAGACATCTTTGCGGCAGGTGACATCGTCGATGTTACAGGAACGAGCAAAGGTAAAGGTTACAATGGTGTAATCGTCCGCAACAACGGACATATGGGACCTAAGAGTCATGGTGGTTCCAAGAACATCAGACACGTTGGTTCCCTTGCTACAACAGGCCGTAACAACGGCAGAATCGAAAAGAATACACCGATGCCTGGTCAGGAAGGTGGATTCACAACAACAAATCAGAATCTGACAGTGATCAAAGTAAATGCTGAAGAAGGATATATCCTGATCAAAGGCAACGTTCCGGGTCCCCGCAAGGGTCTGGTTGAGATCAAAACAACTGTTAAACCGGTCAAATCCGTTCCGGCAGTTGAACTGATCTCCTACGCGCCTGCAGCAGAGGAGGGTGAATAATGTCCAAGATTGATGTATTTAATCAGGAAGCTGCGGTTGTTAAATCAATCGAACTGAATGATGCAGTATTCGGAATCACTCCGAATCAGCAGGCTATCTATGACACGATCCTGGCTTACCAGGCAGGTCTGAGACAGGGCACTCACTCCACAAAGACAAGAGCTTTCGTTTCCGGCACAGGTAAAAAGCCGTTCCGCCAGAAGGGCACAGGCCGTGCACGTCAGGGTTCCACGAGAGCTACACAGTGGAGAGGCGGCGCGATCGCATTCGGTCCGCATCCCCGCAAGTACGGAATCAAGCTCAACCGTAAGGTAAGAAGACTTGCACTCCGTTCCGCACTGAGTGAAAAGCTTGCAAACAGCGAACTGACAGTTATTGAAAACCTGAGCTTCGCTGAAATGAAAACAAAGAAGGCTGTTGCGCTTCTGAATGCATTCGGCTTCGACCGCAAGACACTGTTCGTTGCGGACGCTTCCGAAGATTACGACAACGCATTCATCTCCATGCGCAACATTCCGAACGCACTGGTCGTTTCCGTCGCTGAACTGAATGTATATGACATCGTCAATGCAGACAGACTGGTCATGACAGAAGCTGCCGCTGCTAGAGCAGGGGAGGTATTTGCCTGATGAACGCACGTGAGATCATTATCCGCCCGATCGTTACAGAAAAAACAAACGAACTGGCAGAGAACGGTAATAAGGTAACATTCGAGGTCGCTAAAGGAACAAACAAGACAACAGTTGCTATCGCGATCAAAGAAATCTACGGCATTACACCGGTCAAGGTGAACATCGTCAATGTTCATGCAAAGACAAAGAGAATGGGACGCTATGTCGGCAAGACAAATACAGTACGCAAGGCTATTGTAACGCTCCCTGAAGGACAGGAAATCAACCTGTACCCTGAAGTATAAAAAAGAATCAACTATCGGAGGAACTCGCTATCTCCGGATAAATGCGAAAGGAAAGTAAAGGAAAATGGCAATTAAAAAATATAAGCCGACGACCAACGGGCGCCGCAACATGAGCGCCCTGGCAAACGATCGGATCACAAAGTCCACTCCTGAAAAGAGCCTGCTGGAACCCAAGAAAAAGCATGGCGGACGCGGCAACACAGGCCGCATCACAACAAGACATCAGGGTGGCGGTGCCAAACAGAAGTACAGAATCATCGATTTCAAGAGAAATAAGGACGGTGTTGAAGGAATCGTTGCGGCGATCGAGTACGATCCTAACCGTAATGCAAACATCGCTCTGATCAACTATCTGGATGGTGAAAAGCGTTACATCATCTGCCCGCAGCAGCTGAATGTCGGACAGAGAATCGTTTCCGGACCTGCAGTTGACATCAAGGTCGGAAATGCTATGGAACTCAAGAGCATCCCTGAAGGTACATTCGTTCACAACGTTGAGCTGGTACCTGGCAAGGGCGGACAGATGGCAAGAGCTGCCGGCTGCTCCGCACAGATCCTCGGCTTCGACGGCCCGTACGCAACACTGCGTCTGAGCTCCGGTGAAGTCCGTAAGGTCCGCAATAACTGCCGTGCAACGATCGGTGTTGTCGGCAACGAAGACTATAACCTGATCAGCATCGGTAAAGCAGGCCGTACAAGATGGATGGGCATCCGCCCGACAGTCCGCGGCTCCGCGATGAACCCTGTTGACCATCCTCATGGCGGTGGTGAGGGACGTACTCCTATCGGACGTAAGTCTCCTATGACACCTTGGGGCAAAAAGGCTATGGGTGTTAAGACACGTAAGCACAAGAAGGCATCCGACGCTCTTATCATGACGAGAAGGAAGAGCAAGTAACTGAAAGGAGAGATGAAAAATGTCAAGAAGCATTAAAAAAGGCCCGTTCTGTGATGAACACCTGATGAAAAAGGTAGAAGCACTGAATGCGTCCAACAAGAAAGAAGTCATCAAGACATGGTCCCGCCGTTCAGTGATCTTCCCGAACTTCGTGGAGCACACATTCGCTGTTTACAACGGCAAGGAACACATTCCGGTCTATGTAACAGAAGATATGGTCGGACATAAACTCGGTGAATTTGCACCGACACGTAAATACGGCGGTCACGGTGACAACAAGACCGATCGTAAGGGATAAGGAGGAGAACAAAGATGGACGTTAAAGCAACAGCAAAAACAGTTCGTTACACTCCCCGTAAAGTACGTCTTGTACTGGATACGATCCGCGGCAAGAATGTTGACGAAGCTCTTGCGATCCTGCAGTTCACACCGAACCATGCATCCAACGCGATCGCAAAAGTCGTAAAATCCGCTGCAGCAAATGCAACGCACAACTTCAACCTCGATCATGATGCACTGTATGTCAAGGCATGCTATGCAGACGAGGGTATCACACTGAAGCGTTTCATGCCCCGTGCAAAGGGAAGTGCTTCACAGATTCTTAAGAGAACGAGCCACATCACTGTAGTGGTCTCTGACGAGAGATAAGGGAGGAAGATCGAAATATGGGACAGAAAGTTAGCCCGATTGGTCTGCGTGTTGGTGTCATCCGTGACTGGGAGTCCAGATGGTATGCAGAAAAAGCTGATTTTGGAGATCTTCTGAACGAAGATGTCAAAATCCGTAAGTTCCTCGGCGAAAAGCTGAAGGATGCGTATGTTTCCCGCATTGAAATCGAACGTACAGGCAAGCAGGATGCTAAGATCCTGGTTCGCTGCGCACGTCCGGGTGCAATGGTAGGAAAAGACGCTGCCGGAAAAGATAAGATGGAAAGCCTGAAGGCTGACCTGACAAAACTGACAGACGGCAAGGCAATCAAGATCGAAGTTCTTCCTGTAGCTAATCCTGATCTCGATGCAACTCTGGTTGCACGTAAGATCTGCGAACAGCTGGAAGCTCGTCAGTCCTTCCGTATTGCTCAGAAGAAAGCAATTCAGCAGACAATGCGTTCCGGCGCAAAGGGAATCAAGACTCTGGCATCCGGCCGTCTGGGCGGAGCAGAAATCGCTCGTGACGAGGGATATTCACAGGGTGTCGTTCCTCTTCATACACTGCGCAGTGATATCGACTATGCGCATGCTGAAGCACATACAACATACGGTAAGATCGGCGTCAAAGTCTGGATCTGCCGTGGCGAAGTTCTCCCGGGACAGATGGTCAAAGAACCTGAGGCTCCTTCCCGTCCGGCAAGAGGCGACCGCAGAAACGGCCGCGGCAACCGTGACAGAAGAAACAACTCCCGTGGCGACCGCCGCAATGCAGCAAATGCACAGCAGCGTCCCGCTGCTCCGGCACCTGCTGCAGAAGGAGGTAACGAGTAATTATGTTGATGCCTAACAGAACAAAATACAGAAGACCTCATCGTATCAGCTACGAAGGCAGAGCTAAGGCTGGCCGTGAACTCGCATTCGGCGATTACGGTATCGTAGCAGACGAGGGCGGATATGTAAGCAGCGCTCAGATCGAGGCTGCCCGTGTCGCCATGACACGTTATATGGACCGTGGCGGTAAAGTCTGGATCAAGATCTTCCCGCATCTGGCAAAGACCAAGAAACCTCTCGAAGTACGTATGGGTTCCGGTAAAGGTGCTCCTGATCACTGGGTAGCAGTTGTTCAGGCAGGCCGCATCATGTTTGAAATCGGTGGTGTTAGCGAAGAAGTAGCTCGCGAAGCTTTAAGACTTGCAGCGAACAAGCTTTGCGTCAAAACACGCTTTATCAAGAGAGAGCAGGTAAAGTAAGCTATGAACGTTAAAGAAATCAGAGATATGAGCAATGATGAGCTCAACAAGCAGATCACAAGTCTGACTGAAGAACTCTACGGACTCCGCTTTGCACAGGCTACCGGTTCTCTTGAGAATCCGGCACGCATGAAGGACGTTCGTAAGACGATCGCAAGAATCAAGACTGTCCTCACAGAACGTGAGATGGCCAAAGAGGCTAAATAAAGGAGGGCATGGATATGGAAGAAAGAAATAACCGTAAGGTATTGCGCGGCGTAGTCGTGTCCGACAAAATGGACAAGACAATTGTCGTTAGAATCGATACCAAAATGAGCCATCCTTTATATGGCAGACAGGTAAAATATTCCAACAAATTCAAGGTACATGACGAAAACAATGAAGCACATGTAGGCGATACAGTAGAGATCATGGAAACAAGACCTCTCAGCAAGGACAAGCATTTCCGCCTCGTCCGTATCGTTGAAAAGGCAGTTGTTCTTTAAACACCAGGAGGAGAAAGCAATGATTCAGAATGAAACCAGATTGAGAGTCGCTGACAATACCGGTGCGAAAGAACTGCTCGTAATCCGCTGCCTGGGCGGCAGCCGCAGAAAGAGCGCTACCATTGGTGATGTTGTCGTCTGCTCAGTAAAGAAGGCACTTCCGAACGGAAGCGTCAAGCAGGGTCAGGTCGTTAAGTGCGTTATCGTACGTACAGCTTACGGTCTGCGCCGTGACAATGGCAGTTATATCAAATTCGATGATAATGCTGCAGTTATCATTAAAGAGGACTTGACACCGGTCGGAACACGTATTTTCGGCCCTGTTGCAAGAGAGCTTCGTGACAAAGGATATATGAAGATCGTGTCACTGGCTCCGGAAGTTCTGTAAGAAAGGAGCCGGACATATGAAAATTAAAACAGGTGATACAGTAATGGTCATCAGCGGCCATTACAAAGGAACAATCGGTGAAGTCACAGCTGTTTCTCCCAGAAGCAACCGTGTCATCGTCGAAGGCGTAAATATGGTCAAGAAGGCTCTGAAGCCGAGTCAGGAAAATCCTGAAGGCGGCATCGTTGAGACTGAAGCGCCGATCCATGTCAGCAATGTCATGATCTATGATACAAAGGCGAAGCAGGCTGGCCGTGTTGGTTATAAAGGAACCGGCAAAGACAAGGTCCGTTATAACAAGAAGACCGGAAATGAGATCAAGGAGGATAAGAAGTAATGAATCGTCTTGAAGAAAAATACAGAGAGACAGTCAAACCTGCCCTGATCAAACAGTTCAACTACACAACACCGATGCAGGCTCCAAGACTTGAAAAAGTCGTCCTCAACATGGGCGTTGGCGATGCGATCGCTAACCCGAAGCTCCTTGAAGATGCAGTAGCTGAAATGACACAGATCTCCGGTCAGAAGCCGGTCATCACAAAGGCTAAGAAGTCCATCGCGAACTTCAAGCTGCGTGAAGGAATGTCCATCGGCTGCAAGGTCACACTGCGCGGCGAGCGTATGTATGAATTCCTTGACAAGCTGTTCAACATTTCCCTGCCGCGTGTTCGTGACTTCCGCGGTGTCAGCACAACAGCATTTGACGGCCGCGGCAACTATACGCTGGGCGTTAAAGAACAGCTGATCTTCCCGGAAATCAACTTCGACAAGGTCAACAAGGTTCGTGGTCTCGATATCGTTATCGTTACTACAGCACAGACAAACCAGGAAGCATATGCACTGCTGGAAAAGCTGGGCATGCCGTTTGCTAAATAAGGAGGGCTGAAAAATGGCAAAAACATCATTAAAAGTTAAGCAGAGCCGTCCTGCAAAGTTCTCTACAAGAGAATATACGCGCTGCGAACGCTGCGGACGCCCGCATTCAGTATTAAGAAAGTATAAGCTTTGCCGTATCTGTTTCCGTGAACTGGCTTACCAGGGACAGATCCCCGGTGTCAAGAAGGCCAGCTGGTAAGAATAAGGAGGAACAAAGACTATGAATATGACAGATCCTATCGCCGATATGCTCACAAGAATCCGCAACGGCGTTCAGGCACACATGGATACAGTTGAAGTTACTCCCGTTTCAAAGGTCAAGGTAGAAATCGCCAGAATTCTGAAGGCTGAAGGCTACATTGAAAACTATGCTGTAACAGGTGAAGGCATTGATAAAAAGATGACAGTTACACTGAAATACACAGGCGAAAAGAAGTCCGTTATTTCAGGAATCAAACGTATCTCCAAACCCGGTCTGCGCGTTTACGCAAAGAACAATGAAGTTCCTTCCGTACTGAACGGCCTGGGAATTGCAATCATCTCCACAAGTGATGGCATGATGACTGACAGAGATGCACGCAAAAAGCACACGGGCGGTGAAGTTATCGCTTACGTGTGGTAATTTAGAGAAAGGAAAACGAAATGTCACGTATCGGAAATAAAGCGATTACCATTCCTTCCGGCGTCGAAGTGACTGTCGCTGAAGGCAATGAGGTGACGGTCAAGGGTTCCAAAGGAACTCTGACACGGAAGTTCTCACCGCTGATGAACATCTCTATCGATGGCACAACACTGACAGTCAGCCGTCCGAATGAAGAGAAAGTTACAAAACAGCTCCATGGTACAACAAGAGCTCTGCTCGCTACCATGATCGAAGGCTGTGACAAGGAATACACAAAGACACTGCAGATCGTTGGTATCGGTTACCGTGCAGCTCTGGCAGGCAATAAGCTGACATTAAACCTCGGCTATTCCCACCCGGTTGAATTCACGGTTCCTGAGGATCTCAAGGTTACTGTACCGGATGCTACTACAATTACCATTACTGGTATCGATAAGCAGCGTGTCGGACAGTTCGCAGCAGTCGTCAGATCAGCTAAGAAGCCTGAACCGTACGGTGGAAAGGGTGTCCGTTATAAGGATGAACATGTACGCCGTAAGGAAGGCAAGACAGCTGCTAAGAAGTAATGGGAAGGAGAGAGTAAGATGCTGAAAAGAACTAAGAAAAATGAAGAACGTCTCCGCAGACACGCTCGTGTCCGCAGAGTTGTCAGCGGAACTCCCGAGAGCCCTAGGCTGAACGTGTTCCGTTCCAACAAGCAGATTTATGCTCAGATTATTGATGATACAACAGGGAAAACACTCCTGTCTTCCAGCAGCCTCGTGCTGAAGCTGGAAAACGGCGGAAATGTTGAAGCTGCCAAGAAGGTCGGCGAAGACATCGCTAAGAAGTGCCTCGCTGCTAATATCGAATCCGTACGTTTTGACCGTGGCGGTTACGTCTATCACGGAAGAGTCCAGGCTCTGGCAGATGCTGCAAGAGAAGCAGGACTGAAATTCTAAGGGGGAACAGATCATAATGGCAAACGAACGTAAAGCATTCAGGAGACCTCGCGAACCCAAAGAGTTCGATGATGTGGTAGTATCCATTAACCGTGTCAGCAAGACTGTAAAGGGCGGACGCAGAATGCGTTTCGCTGCTCTGGTTGTTATCGGCGACCATAAGGGCAGAGTCGGATTCGGTATGGGAAAAGCAGCTGAAGTACCTGATGCAATCAGAAAAGCAACAGAAGCTGCAAATAAAAACGTATTCCGTGTACAGCTGGTTGAAAACAACCGTACTGTACCGCATACAGCAATCGGCAAACATGGAGCAAGCTCAGTTCTTCTGAAGCCTGCTGCTCCCGGTACCGGAGTTATCGCCGGCGGTGCTGTCCGTTCCATTCTCGAACTGGCAGGCATCAGCGATGTTCTCTCCAAGGTTATCGGAAGCCGTACAGCAGTCAATGTAGTTTACGCTACACTGGACGCTCTCAAGAGCATGCGTACCGTAAACGATGTTGCTAAACTGCGCGATCTGAAGGTCGCAGAAGTTCGATAAGGAGGCTAATCAATGAAGCTGAATGAAATGAAGGCAGCTGACGGCGCACGCTTTGTATCAAAGCGTATCGGCAGAGGCCAGGGCTCCGGTACAGGCAAAACTGCCGGAAAAGGTCATAAAGGCCAGAATGCCCGCAGCGGCGGCGGTGTTTCCATCGGATTTGAAGGCGGCCAGACACCTGCATATAAGAGATTCCCGAAACGTGGATTCACAAACTTCACACGTAAGGAATATGCAATCGTCAACGTCAAAGATCTGAACCGTTTCGAGGATGGTGTTACTGTTGATACAGAAGCACTCAAGGCTGCTGGCCTTGTGAAAAAGGAACTTGACGGTGTCAAGATCCTCGGAGAAGGCGGTTTGGAAAAGAAACTGACTGTAAAGGCTGCAAAGTTTTCTAAATCTGCACTGAAAGCAATCGAAGAAGCAGGCGGAACAGCCGAGGTGCTGTAATATGATGCGCATGTTCGCCGGCATGTTCAAGAATAAAGAGATCCGCAACAAGATTCTCTTTACACTGCTCATGCTGCTGATCTATCGCATCGGTGCGGCGATTCCGGTTCCAGGTGTTGACGCTGCAAAGCTGTCGGCACAGATTTCCGACAACTCCATCCTGGCTATGATGAATATGCTCGGAGGCGGAGCTTTCGAAAGAATGTCGGTATTCGCTCTCGGCGTATCACCGTACATTACTGCCAGCATTATTATCCAGCTGTTAAGCATGGATGTAATTCCCGCGCTGACTGAGATGACAAAATCCGGTCAGCAGGGAAGACAGCAGATGGACAGGATCACTAGATATCTTGGCTGCGTGCTGGCACTTGTACAGTCCTTCTCGATGACATACGGCTTTGACAAGCAGTATGCGATTCTGGAGAACTCAAGATTCTCAACATATCTGTTCACTGCAACGATCCTGACAGCAGGTACGATGTTCCTGCTCTGGATCGGTGACAGGATCAGCATGAAAGGTATCGGAAACGGTATTTCGATCATTATCTTCGCAGGTATCGTATCCAATATGCCGGCTAACTTCAGCCAGGTGTTCAACATTATGGTTGCCGGAACATCACAGAGTGCCGTATTCAACGGTGTCCTTATGTTCGCACTGTATGTATTGCTCTATCTGGTTGTCATCGTCGGCGTGGTGATCATGCAGCTGGCGGTCAGAAAGATTCCGATCCAGTATACCGGAAGCTCGAACCGCGGTGCGAATGACATCACATATCTTCCGTTCAGGATCAATTCCGCTTCTGTTATCCCGGTTATCTTCGCTTCTTCGATCATAACCGCTCCGCAGATCATCCTGAGCTTTGTAAACTACAGTGCTTATCAGAAGCTGAGCAATATCCTCAGTCTTCAGAAGCCGTTCGGACTCATTCTCTATGCAGTCCTGATCTTCCTGTTTACATTCTTCTATACGGATCTGCAGATCGATCCGGAGAAGGTTGCGGAAAATCTCGGAAAATCCGGAGCTTATATTCCGGGTATCCGTCCGGGTACTGAAACAAAAACGTACCTGAAAAAGGTCATCAACCGAATCACTGTTCTGGGTGCGACAGCACTGGTCATCATTGCTGTTATCCCTTACCTGCTGCCGATGTTTACACCGCTCTCCACTTCCGTTTCGGTAGGAGGCACCGGTATCATTATCGTTGTCGGTGTTGCGATGGAAACCATCTCCCAGCTGAAGGGTCAGATGACTCAGAAACAGTATCACGGATTCAGAAAATAAAAATGATAATTATGGAGGAGCAGTCATGAACATTCTGATCATGGGACCCGCAGGAGCGGGAAAAGGAACAATGTCGGAACGTATCGTTAAAGAATACGACATTCCGCACATCTCTACCGGCGACATGTTAAGAGAAAACGTTCGCAATGGCACAGAACTCGGTAAAGAAGCCAAGTCCTATATGGATGCCGGCAAGCTTGTACCCGACGGAGTCATCAATGCAATGGTTGAAAAGAGACTGCTCGAACCTGATTGTCAGAAGGGCTATCTCCTGGATGGCTTCCCTCGTACTCTGGTACAGGCTGAAGCATTCGGCGAAATAGCCAAGAAGATCGGTAAACCGGTTGAATGCGTAATCGCTCTTGAAGTAGGTTTCGACATTCTGGTTGACCGTATCACAGGAAGACGTATCTGCCCGAACTGCGGAGCGATCTATCACATCAAAGGTCATCCGAGCAAGGTTGAAGGAATCTGTGACGAATGCGGCGGCGAACTGCAGCAGCGTAAAGACGACACAGTTGAAAAACTTCGCCAGCGCATGGATGAATATGAGAACAGCACAAAGCCTGTCATCGACTATTTTGACAAGCTGGGTGTTGTAGAAAGAATCGATGCAGGAAAACCTGCGGCAGAAGTCTTCGAAGATGTAAAAAAAGCTTTATCAAAGGTTGCATAATGTAGGGTGGTGCGAGTACAATAGTGAGTGCTCGCACCTATCCCCATGTTAGGGACTCATGCTAAAAATGGGTCTGGGCAGCCAACATGGCACTGTGCTGTGCAGTCGGAATTACGGAACGGACATGAGATTCATGCTCACGTTGCTGGTAAAATCCGGATGCTCTACATCCGCATTTTACCAGGCCATAGGATCTCTGTGATAATTCCGTCTTGAACGAACACGTGGGCTTAAACCTACAGGAACAAGCAAAAAGAATACCTGAGGACAGTGTAAGTCCGGGAGGCAGACAAAATGAAGGTAAGACCGTCAGTAAAACCTATTTGCGACAAATGCAGAATTATCAGACGCAGAGGCGTTGTAATGGTAATCTGCGAAAACCCTAAGCATAAGCAGAGACAGGGTTAATCAGGAGGAAGATTAAACTATGGCACGTATTGCTGGTGTGGATATTCCGAACAATAAACGTATCGTTGTATCCTTAACCTATATTTATGGTATTGGACCGACAACAGCTAAGCAGATTCTGAAAGAATGCGGAATCAGCGAAGATATCAGAACAAAAGATCTGACAGACTCACAGGAAAATGCGATCCGTCAGAAGGTCGATCTCATCAAGACAGAAGGCGATCTGCGTCGTGAGCGCGCGCTGAATGTTAAGCGTCTGATGGAAATCGGATGCTATCGTGGACTTCGCCACAGAAGAGGACTCCCTGTACGCGGACAGCGTACACGTACAAATGCCCGTACACGTAAGGGACCTCGTCGTACTGTAGCGAACAAGAAGAAGTAATGGAGGGACATTTAAATGGCTAAGAACACAAAGAAAACTGTTGTGCGTAAAAAGAAAGTAAAGCGCAATATAGTCAAGGGTGTCGCTCACATCCATTCGACATTCAATAACACGATCGTTACGATCGCTGATGAAGCGGGTAATGTTATTTCCTGGAGCTCCGCAGGTGCACTGGGATACAAAGGTTCCCGTAAGTCTACACCGTACGTTGCTCAGCTTTGTGCTGAAGCAGCTGCTAAAGCCGCAGTCATGCAGGGCTTGAAGACAGTAGAAGTTAATGTTAAGGGACCCGGTCCCGGCCGTGAAGCTGCAGTCCGTTCACTGCAGACAGCTGGACTTGAGATTACAGCTATTAATGATGTAACACCTATCCCTCATAACGGATGCCGTCCGCCGAAGAGACCGCGCGGTTAATCGAGAGAAGAGGAGGATTGATGCATGCAGAAATTTGAACGCGCCGATTTTGAAGTCAAAGAGTACGTGGAATCAGATAACTACGGAAAATTCGAACTTTCCCCGCTGGAGAGAGGTTTCGGAACTACAATCGGGAATGCGCTCCGCAGAGTCCTGCTGTCCTCCCTGCCGGGAGCCGCGGTATTCTCCATTAAAGTCGATGGTGTATATCACGAGTTCACAACGATTCCGGGCGTCCGTGAAGATGTATCAATGATCATCCTGCAGCTGAAGCAGCTGATCATGAAGATTGAGGATGATGAAATCTATACCCTGCAGATCTCTGCAAAGGGACCCTGCACGGTGACAGCCAGTGATATTATCTGTCCTGCCCAGGTAGAGATCCTGAACAAGGATCTTGAGATTGCGCACCTTGAAAAAGATGCAACACTTGAAATGGAGCTGAAGGCTAAGAATGGCCGCGGCTACGTCGGAAGTGATGTGAATAAACAGGCCAATCAGGGTAATTCCCAGGGAATCGGAACTGTGTTTACAGATTCTATCTACACACCTGTACAGAGAGTATCCTATAACGTAGAACCGACACGTGTCGGTCAGGACGCAAAGTATGATGCTCTGACTATTGAAGTCTGGACAGATGGCTCGATCAATCCGCAGAAAGCAATTGCTATGTCTGCCAAGATCCTGATTGATCATCTCGATATTGTTGCGGGAATCAATGATGAAGTACTTGGCATGGAAGACGTTATCAATGAAGGCGGAACTGAAGCGCCTAACAAGGGACGTCAGTTAATGATCGAAGATCTGGATCTGTCCGTCCGTTCTTACAACTGCCTGAAGCGCGCTGGCATTCAGACTGTTGATGAACTGACACAGAAGACCGAGGATGAGATGATGAGAGTTCGCAACCTCGGAAAGAAATCGTTAAAAGAGGTTAAGGACAAGCTCTCCGAACTCGGTATGGGCTTCAAGTCCTTCGACTAACAGGAGGAATGAACTATGTGGAACCGTAAATTCGGAAGAACTGCGGATCATCGTAAAGCAATGATGCGCAATCTGGCTACATCAGTAATTCTCTACGGCCGCGTAGAGACAACAGAAGCGAAAGCTAAGGATATGCGTTCTGTTGTAGATGAATTGATCACTCTCGGTAAAAAAGGTGATCTGGCTGCCCGTCGTCAGGCTGCAGCTTACATCAGAAATGTAGTAGCAGATGAAAAGACACAGCAGACAGTGCTGCAGAAGCTCTTTGATGAAGTAGCTCCGAAGTATAAGGATCGCAATGGTGGATATACACGTGTTGTTAAGACAGGTTTCCGCCACGGTGACTCCGCTCCGATGGCTTTCATCGAACTGGTTTAATTAAGATGACCGGTTTACTGAGAAGATTGGTAAACCGGTTTTATTTTAGGAGGATGAGACATGGCCCATATAGAAAATGAATTATCAGGTCAGCGTGATCAGGTGATCGTGAGGACCAGCATGATCGGGATCGCTGCGAACATCATTCTCGCTGCTTTCAAAGCTGTTGTAGGGCTTGCGGCAGGTTCGATCGCGGTCGTTCTGGATGCGGTCAACAATCTGAGTGACGCATTGTCCTCGGTGATCACGATCGTCGGCACAAAACTGGCTTCCAAGAAGCCTGATAAAAAACATCCGTATGGTTACGGAAGAATTGAATATATCAGTGCTGCCATTATATCGGCGATCGTTCTTTATGCAGGCATTACTTCTTTTGTGGAATCAGTCAAAAAGATCATTCATCCTGAAACAGCTGACTATACGACAGTAACCCTGATCATTCTCGCCGCGTCCGTACTCGTAAAACTGGTGCTTGGAAACTATGTCAAGCATACAGGTGAAAAGGTTAACAGCGGTTCTCTGATCGCATCCGGTGAAGACGCAAGGAACGATGCTGTTCTGTCGCTGTCCGTACTTGGTACAGCCTTGATCTATATGTTTGCGCATATCTCTCTCGAGGCATATGTCGGACTGGTGATCGCTGTTATGATCATCAAATCAGGCATTGAGCTTCTGATGGATACCGTGGATGACATTCTCGGACAGCGCATTTCAGGCGATCTGTCACGCGAACTGAAGCAGACGATCAGTGAAGATCCGCTCGCGCTCGGTGCATATGATCTGTTTTTGAACAGCTATGGACCGGACAAGCTTCAGGGCTCTGTCCATGTAGAAGTAAATGACACTGTCAATGCGGATCAGATCGACGCAATGTCCCGCAGAATACAGCAGAATGTTCTGAAAAAGCATGGTGTGATCATGACGGCGATCGGTATCTACTCTGTAAATACAACAAATGATGAGATCGCTGAGCTGAGGACCAATGTAACCAGGATCGTCACATCACATGATGAAGTACTGCAGATCCACGGATTCCGCGCAAAGACGGATCCGAAACATATGACGTTTGATATCGTGATCGATTTTGCGGCAGACAGAATGGCTGTCCTGCATGATATACAGGCAGAGATCGCGGATCGTTACCCGGAATGGGATACGGATATCGTCCTGGATGATGATATCAGTGACTGACAGTTTATTTGAGCAGAATACAGGAATGAAAAGAAGACTATCACTATTATTGGCATTGTGTCTCGCCGGATGCGCTTCACCTGCAGCGGATCTGCAGAATACTGCGGTCAGTACCGCTGAGGCGGAAACACCGTCTGCTGAGACCAATGAGATTACAAGTGAATATAACAACGTATCCGGAAGCCTGAAAGATGCTGATTCATGGACTGCAGAGGTAAGGTGTACATATGACATGAGTCATGAAAACACCTCGGTAAGCCGTTATTACATGGACGGCATCATTGCGGTACAGGATCTGAAACAGGATCCGAAGGCACATCTCAGGCAGAACTACAGTTCTGACGGCATGGATTCATCGCTGTCCGGATGGTTTTATAATGACCGCCTGTATATCACATACAACAATGTGAACTATTATGATGACATGCGCATCAATGATGTAGAGGACCTTATGCTTGTGCCATTGGAACCGGCAGATATACCTGAGAAGGATATCGGTTCCATTTCCCGGGAAATGGACGGCACTAATACGTTATATAAGGTGATCCTGACAGATCAAGCTGCGGAAAAATGGTTTACGGGACATTATGACTTCTACGGTGTCAAAGATGCCGAGGGATTTGATGTGAAACAGGGAATCATTACCCAGACATTCAGCCCGGCGGGGAATATCATCTCCGAAGCGGCAGAATTTACATCTGCGATCAAAATACAGGGCATGGATGCAGATGTTCTTTATGACAGTTCCTGTGTTTATTCTTCAGTCGGATCAACAAATATCGGTCTCACAGACCAGGTCATCGCTGTGACAGGAGAGTACCAGCATTATTCCGAGATCGATGTTGATGAAATATCAGACTATGACACGGAAGCAGATTCTGCAGAAGCTGACCTGATAGAGACTCTGAAAAAGAGACTGGTCTACAGACTTGGCTATACAGTGCAGGCCGACGGTACTTACCTTGCAGAGTACAACGACGGTGAATCGTACCGGTTTGATTTTAACAACAGTCTGTTTATCTACCTGAACCACACAAGCAGCTATGTTTACAGCTGGCGCGGTGATACAGGCGGATTCGGAAGCACATGCAATTATGACTTCGCATCTGATACAGGAAGCAGCACATGTACGGAAGAAACGATCGGAATGATCCGGAATGTGCGTGATTTCCTGAAAATGGAATTATACTACTGCGGATTATCCATAGATGATCTTACTTCATATACAGGAGGAAACTGAAAATGAGAGCAGTTATATCGACGGTCGGAAAAGACCGGCCGGGTATTTTGGCTTTTGTCGCAACACGCTGTGCGGAAAAGAATATCAATATCGTTGATGTTACCCAAAAGGTTCTTCAGGATCTGTTTACGATGATCATGATCGTAGAGATCCCTGATGATATCGGTGATTTCAGTGAAATCATCACCGAGATCGAAAATGCCGGAAAACAGGAAGGACTGCAGATACATGTCATGCACGAAGAGATCTTCGATGCTATGCATACGGTATAGCATATGGCAGTGATCAGAGAGAACAATATCCTTGAAACGATCCGGATGATCGATGAAGAGTGTCTGGATATCCGTACGGTCACCATGGGTATTTCACTGCTGGATTGTGCAGATACTGATATCGATGTATCGTGCCGGAAGATCAAGGAAAAGATCAGAAATAAAGCGAAAGACCTGGTAAAGACCTGCCGTGATATTTCCAAGGAATACGGTATTCCGATCGTCAACTGCAGGATCTCGGTTACGCCGATCGCTTTGCTGGCATCCGTTTCCGGTGGTGACTGCAAAAAATACGCAATCGCGCTGGATGAAGCTGCCAAGGAAACAGGCGTCAACTTCATCGGCGGATATTCCGCGCTTGTCCAGAAGGGAACCACGCCCGGTGATGAGCTTCTGATGAATTCCATTCCGGAAGCACTTGCCTGCACGGACCTTGTATGTTCTTCCGTCAATATCGGAAGCACTAAAGCAGGTATCAATATGGATGCGGTCAGGACAATGGGCAGGATCGTACGCGAAGCGGCAGAACTGACAAAGGACAATAATTGTTTCGGTGCCGCAAAACTGGTCGTTTTCTGCAATGCGGTCGAAGACAATCCGTTTATGGCCGGAGCATTCCATGGCATATCAGAACCTGACTGTGTATTGAACGTCGGTGTTTCCGGTCCCGGAGTTGTCAGGGAGGCTGTCAGACAGGCAGGTCCTAAGGCATCCATGAATGAGATCGCAGAGATCATCAAGAAAACAGCATTCAAGATCACCCGCATGGGTCAGCTGGTCGGCACAGAAGCCAGCCGCAGACTCGGGATCCCGTTCGGCATCGTTGATCTTTCTTTAGCACCTACTCCGGCAGTCGGCGACTCTGTCGCCAGGATCCTGGAAGAGATCGGTCTGGAACAGGTCGGCGGACCCGGTACAACTGCCTGCCTGGCAATGCTGAATGATGCCGTAAAAAAGGGCGGCGTCATGGCAAGCTCAAGCGTCGGCGGACTTTCCGGTGCATTCATACCGGTATCCGAGGACCAGGGCATGATCGATGCGGCCGCAAACGGGACGCTCTGTCTGGAAAAACTGGAAGCGATGACAGCTGTATGTTCGGTAGGTCTGGATATGATCGTCCTGCCGGAGGATACGTCTGCTGAAACGATCTCGGCGATCATTGCGGATGAAGCGGCGATCGGCATGATCAACAATAAAACAACAGCCTGCAGACTGATTCCTGCGATCGGCAAACAGGCCGGTGATACGCTTGAATTCGGAGGACTGCTCGGCTACGGACCTGTTATGCCTGTGAGAAATGTCAGCCCGAAAGTCATGATCGACCGCGGCGGCAGGATCCCGGCACCGATGCACAGTCTTAAGAACTGATGAAAAGCCTGAAAGATATCCATGATGCAGCCCGTGCAGACGGGATCCCCATCATGAAGGATGACGGGATCGAATTCCTGAAACAGTACATCAAAGAACATCCGGAGATCCAGAAGATACTGGAGATCGGAACAGCTGTCGGCTATTCTGCGATCCAGATGGCATCTGTCAGGGAAGATATCGTCATAGATACCGTAGAGATCGATCCTGTATGTGTGACAGCAGCAATTCAGAACATTTCTGACCAGCATCTGTCCGACAGGATCTATGTTCATCATTGTGACGGTGCTGATTATGTCACGATGGCTGTCTATGACCTGATATTCATCGATGCCGCTAAATCACAGTACGGAAGATATCTGGAACACTATATGGATAATTCCCATGAGGGAACTGTATTCATATTTGATAACCTGGCATTCCACGGGATCGTTGACAACAATGAACTGTCACAGAACCGGAGCACGGTCCAGATGGCCCATAAGATCCTGAAGTTCCGCAATGACCTGCTGAAGGATGAACGATTCGATGCGATCTATTATCCTGACAAAGGAGACGGGATCGCTGTCGCTGTCAGAAAATAAACGGCAATGCTGTCTGCATTACCGGACGCATCAAACTTCATGGGGGATACGTCAAATTCCGTGGGGGATGATGAGGAAATGAACCAAATGAAAGACCTGAGTCATGATCATTGATTGACCCAGGTCTTTTTGTCAGAATTTGCCGCTGTGCGTATGGAATCCGCTGCTGTGATAAGAAGTGGTGACGCCTCCTGAAGGACGGTTATGATCACTGGAATCCGCTACCTTCACCCTGGAAACGGTATTATGTGTAAAGATATCCAGTTTCTTTGTCAGGCGCACATTTTCGAGATATGAGCCTGCAGAGTGTTTGACACCTGTTGTTTTATTCTTGGAACGAAGTCCCAGACAGATCATCAGTGATGTGACCGCAGAACCGATCCCTACAGGAAGCGGGTCAACGCCCCGGTCCTCAGGCTCGGGTTCCGAACCGGGACCGTCAATGACGATAAAGTCATCTGTATCGTATTCGATCTCGTGATATGTGTAGTTTTCCAGAATCCTGTCGCATTCTTCATAATATGTCCGGAATGCACGATACCAGTTTCCGCCGGAAAGATACCTGACAAGCTCTTCCTCTATATCCTCCACAACAGGATCGGTGAATACGTCATATGCGGAACCATAAACGGTTATCGCATAATCATGTTCCTCCATGGAGACGAGCAGAAGGATACCAGAATGGTCATCGCCATAGCCAAGTTCTTCCACAACATATACGTTTTCTACGTAATCGTCTGCGTAGGTATAGCCGGCCAGATCATTCGTGATGCGCAGATATACACCGCACTGTCTGTTTTCGTACAGTTCAGCACCGTAACTGTTCAGTTCCTGTACTTCATCTGTACTCAGGAGACCATATTCATCTCTGACGAATTCTTCACTGTCAGCTTTGATATCGGCTGTCAGGAAGATCGCTGCGCAGCCTGCGCAGAGTGTGCCGAGCACTATTTTCTTCATGTTCATACGGCACCACCTACATTGACAGGATCCCGAAGATCGCCGCAAACAGCACTGCTGCGATCACCAGGAAATAGAGCAGGAACTTTCCGTTGTCTACAGGCAGGTCACCGATCATTTTACCGTTTTGTCCATTCATAACGAACAGATACGGTTTTCCATTCCATCTGGTGCTCAATACCCATACAGGCAGGAAGGCATAGGATGCGTTTCCTGAAATGAAGCGGATATCCTGTCTCTGGGGGACAGCTGTGGAATATCCTGAAACAGTACTGTTCATTGCGGATATGGCACTGTTGTACATCCGCTCATTCGTACGTTTCTCATCTTCATCTTTATCAATGTCGTATCTGTCAGCCATATAACCGGCAAGGTATGACATCTGGAACGGTACCAGTTTGCTGTAATCAAACGGTTCTACAGCATCCATGTACTCGTCGGGCATCTTGGAACTGGCATCCGCAGGCACTTTTTCAAATGTCAGGATACCGTTTCTTGCGACCTGGAAGTGAGATGTTGTCGTAACAGAGTAGTCTCCCTCTCTGTGTGTCATTGATCTGGTCGCATGATATGTCATTCTGGCATCAACGGTCGCGTCGTACAGCCAGAAGGGCACATAAACACCTTTGATCTCTTCGATATGATTGGTTTCGGTAAATGCCTTCGGCACAAAGGGCTTTCCTTTATAGAACTGCTGGAGCCTTCTGACTGCTTCTTCTTTCTCAAGCTGGAAAGGAAGCACATATCTGGGCTTCAGAGCACCGTCAAACTGCATCGGAACGATCGTCGGATTGCCGCAGTAAGGACAGCTGGAAGCACCTGTATGCGAGTCACAGATCAGTCTGGCACCACACGAAGGGCAGTTATATGCAGCGAGATTGGCAGCTTCCTCCTCTGTCCACTGGCCGGTCTCGCTTTCCCAGTTGTTCGATTCAACACTTAAAGCCTGCTGGTTTGCTTCACTGTAATAATCCTCAACTTCCTGAGGAGTAAACAACGAATCACAGTAATCGCATTTTAGCTGCTGTGTAGCAGAATCAAAGTGGAGCGGACCGCCGCAGTTAGGACATTGGTAATTAGTGACCTGTTCAGCCATGAGTCAACCTCCTCCTATGATGAAAAATGACGCCGTGCCCGTTAAGAGACGGCGTCACTGAGAATGCGTTTTTTACTGAGGTCTCTTAGTTCCGCAGTTTGTGCAGAAATTACCTGTCTGGACCTGGCCGCATGTCGGGCATGTCCATTCAAGAGCCGGTCTCTTCGTTCCGCAGTTCGTGCAGAAGTTGCCTGTACCGACCTGACCGCAAGTCGGGCATGTCCAGCTGCCTGCTGCAGGATTCATAGCTGCCTGTGCAGGTACCGGCTGAGCGGGTGCCTGGTTCTGATACAGAGCACCGATATTAGCTGCTGCGCCTGCGTTCTGAGCTGCGTTCAGACCAACAAATCCCATAGCTGCGCCGTTCGGGTTGTTCGCTGCATCGACCATGGACTGTGTAACAGCATTGACATAAGCAGCTGTTCCAAGAGCCTGGTTCGTATAAGCAGCCTGTGCCTGCATCTTCTTCAGCAGAGCTTCATCAGCTTCGTCAGCCTTGATGCTGTTGATGCCGAAGCTTTCGATCTCGATGCCTCTTGTTTTTGCCCATTTCTCTGAGAGCTCATCGTTCAGGATGTTGCACAGATCAGTTGTATGAGCCAGCAGTGCGGAATATCTGACACCGGAAGCACCGATCTTTGCGAATGCAGGCTGCAGTGCTGTGAGCAGTTCGCTCTTCAGCATGCTTTCAATATTGGATACAGGATATGTATCTTTGAAGTTGCCGCATACATTTGTATAGAACAGGATCGGGTCTGTTACTTTCAGACTGTATTCACCGAAGCATTTCAGGGAAATGTCGATGTCGATACCGGCTCTTTCATCAAGAACTCTGAACGGGATCGGGGAAGCTGTGCCGTATTTCTGGCCAACCAGTTCCTTCATGTTGAAGTAGTAGATCCTCTGATCTTCAGCCGGCTGTCCGCCATACATGAATCTCTTGCCGATCTGCGCGAATGTGTTCTTAACACCATCGGACAGTGTGCTTGTGAAGATGGAAGGTTCTGTAGCTGAATCATATTTGTATTCACCCGGTTCGGAGCAGATATCAACTACTTTGCCCTGTTCAACAATGATCATGCACTGGCCGTCAGCTACTGCGATCACGGAGCCGTCAGTAATGATATTGTCATTGCCTCGATTGCTGGAAAAACCGCTTGTACGTTTATGTCCTTTGACAGCAATGATGTTGTTGGGTATTGCTTCGCAATAGAAATACTCTTTCCACTGATCGCTCAGTGTGCTTG
>JAFOMZ010000157.1 GCA_017421125.1 Solobacterium sp. | reverse complement strand
ACTCCGATCGTTTCGAGGAATTCCCGTTTTGTTGCATCCCCGATCAGGGCATGTGTGACATAAGGGAGGATCTCATTGATATGTTCCTCATTGCTGTCAATGGCCATGATGTCATGACCAAGTTCATTCATACGTTTGGCCGTCAGCTGGCCGAATTTTCCTGCACCTACCAATAATATGTTTTTCATCTAAATATCTGTTTCCTCTCTTATCCGACGTTAACCTGTTCCTGCGGAAGCTTGCTGGCAAACTTTCTGCTGGAAGGGAGTGTAGCATAGATCATTGTAAGACCCCCGACACGGCCGAAGATCATCAGGAAGATGATGATGCAGCGTGAGACTGTTCCAAGCTGAGGGGTGATTCCCATAGTCATACCGACTGTTCCGATCGCTGACGCTGTTTCATACATACAGGTCAGGATAGGCAGTCCTTCGATTCTGCTGATGATGCAGGCTGCGGCGAGGAACAGTTCGAAATACAGGACAAAGATCGCTGTGGCATTTCGTACTGTTTCCGCAGGGATCCTTCTGCCGAATATCGTAGCGTCATCATGATGACGGAATACTGACAGGGCAGACAGGGAAAGGATCGCAAATGTTGTCGTTTTCATACCGCCGGCTGTTGATCCGGGGGATCCGCCTATCAGCATCAATAGGATCGTTAAGATCAGTCCTGCTCCGCTGAGTGTATTCTGGTCAGCTGTATTGAATCCGGCAGTTCTGGTCGTGACCGACTGGAACAGTGAATACAGGATCCTGTCTTTCAGCGGAAGTCCGTCGAATTCTGCGCAGAAGAAGTAGACTGCAGGCAGTATGATCAGGAACAGTGATGTACAGAGGATCAGCTTTGACTGCAGACGGTATCTGCGGAAATTTGTTTTGTTTGTTCTGATATCATCCCATGTTCTGAATCCGATGCCGCCGATCACGATCAGCAGGATGACAACGGTATTCAGATGGATATTGCCTGCATAAGCAGTGAATGAACTGAATTTCTCAACATCACCCATCAGGTCGAACCCTGCATTGCAGAATGCTGAGATGGCATGGAACAGGGAATGTCCGATCGCCGGTTTGAGTGCATAGGTCTTCATGAATACCGGCAGTAGGAACGCTGCACCGAGCAGTTCAAACATCAGGCTTCCCAGTATGATGAATCGTGTCAGCTTCAGGATGCCGCCGACCTGATCGGCAGAGATCGAGTCCTGCATGATGCTTCGTTCAAACAGACTGATCTTTTTGCCGGATATTACTGCCAGCGCCATTGCCATTGTAACAACGCCCATGCCTCCGATCTGTATCAGAATAATAATGACGAGCTGTCCGAATCCGGACCAGAAGGTCGCTGTGTCCTGAACGATCAGACCGGTAACACAGGTCGCTGAAGTGGCTGTAAACAGCGCTTCAAGGAACTGAGGACTATGTCCTGACTCTGTTGCGAAGGGCAGACACAGCAGGCCGGTCCCTACCAGGATGATCAGCAGAAAGCTTCCCAAAATGATCTGAAACGATGACAGTTTGATTTTTTGATGTACTTTTGCCATATCCACATTGTATAACGAAATAAGTGATGATGGAATTTTGTTTTGTTCATTATGCCGGATATGCAGAAAGGCGGTAATGCACCTGTTTGTGAGAAAAAACATAAATATATACGGCAAATCGCGGAAGGCAAATACGAAACGTTTTGAATGTATTGCGGATAATTATGTTATGATAACCATAATGAGGGAGTAATCGGCGTTTTTACGCAGGCAGATCGTCATCACGGAGAATACCCGGTTTGCCTTGAAATGATGAGACTCATAATGGTTTTTTACCGGTGCATGAGTT
>JAFOMZ010000017.1 GCA_017421125.1 Solobacterium sp. | reverse complement strand
CCGGTGCGGAACACTTCTGCCGCAAAGTCATTGAAACATTTGACGGGGATATTCCGGTGATCGCAGCGATCAAGGTTTCGGAGAAAGAATACCGGTATCTTCAGCTGATCAAAGATCATCCGAAAATATACCTGCTCAGGCTGAATGAAGATAACCGTGAAGAAGTCTATGAAGAAGCCCGCAGGATCATGGAGACATGGGAAGACAGAGGTAAAAGCAGATGAAAGATGTGAAAATCAGGGATCTGCTCTTTCTGGCCCTGTGCTGTGATATCGGTCTGTTGGCAAAACGAATGATCTCCCCGTTTGCCAATGTCATTACGGATTTCCTGAAAATACCGGGAGGGATCGGTACAGCCTTCTCGTTGATGTTCCTGGTGATCGGGGCTGATATGATCCCGGTCAGGGGATGCGCTGCACTGATGGGGTTTGTTCAAAGCGTGATCATGCTGTCACTGGGCATGACCGGAAGTATGGGTATGCTGGCGCCGATCGGATACATCGTTCCGGGAATCGTCATTGATCTGGTGTTTTATGCAGGCAGAAAGACCGGTTCTGACCGTGCTGCGGTCATGATGGCTGCGAACATGCTGGCAAGCGCATCCGCCGGTCTCACAGCGGACCTGATCGTATTCCGCCTGAAAGGAATTCCTCTTGCACTGTATGTGACAGTGGCACTGGTAAGCGGCGCACTGTGCGGAGGATTGGCGTATATACTTGCCAAAAGGCTCAGACCTCTGGCACGAACAATGAAAAAGAATGAAACAGATGGCAAATGTCTATCTGAAAAAGATATGGAAGGAACGAGATCATGAAAAAGAAATGGATGATCGGCATTATCGTATTACTCGCAGGTGTCGCTGCTGTTCTGGGCTTTATGAACCGGCAGAACAGTCCCAAAGATGAAGGACTTCTGCTGCAGAGCAGTGGAAGCACAATCGCTGTTTCATTTGAAAAACTGGATCAGATCACCTTTGAAGGAGACCTGGTCAACGGCAAAGGAGAGGTATCGCATCACGAATACAAAGGTGTGGAACTGAATGCTCTTCTTGAAGCTAACCGGATCACGGTGACAGAAGATTCCGTTCTGACTGCAACTTCGGAAGACAACTATTCCGCTGAGCTGAGCGGTGCGGAAGTACTGGAAGCAGGCAAAGTGTATGTTGCTGTCAGTGCTGACGGAAAAATGCTGGAAGGGCTCGAAGGCGGACAGGGAGCACAGCTCATCGTATTCGGAGACTCCAACAGCAAACGTGCAGTGAGATACCTCAAAACGATCGATATCCGCTGAGCATAATAAAAAACAGACGCCTGAATCTGACGGCGTCTGTTTTCATAGATCATTCTGTTTTATTCGAAATATGCGAGGATGCTTTCGAAGGCGACGTGGTATCCGATCTTCAGGGAAGAGATCTCGACATACTCTTCTCTTGTATGAGCTCCCTGCCCGTTATAGAAACCATAGCAGAGTGAAGGGATGTTCATAGACAGAGGAATATTGCAGTCAGTTGATCCTGCGCCAGCTGTGGGTTCTTTGCCGGTATATTCCTTCAGGATGGAAGCTGCCTGTTCGAACATTTCCGTCTGTTCTTTTCTTGCTGTTTCGTCAAGCGCACCGCACGGTCTGGAACCGACCAGTTCTACTTCCAGATGTACGTCATCTGTATTTCTGTCTTTGAAGATCTTCTGGAAATGATCCTCCATGATCGCCATGGAACGCAGATCGCTGGATCTGTATTCACACAGCATCTCAACATACTGGGCGATCGTATTGACGGAAGTACCGCCGGAGATCGTACCGACATTGTATGTTGTCTTGCCGTATTCAGGGACAGTCAGGCTGTAGATATCACGGATCACCTCAGCGATGCCGGCAATTGCGTTCGGGTTTCCGAACTTACCGTAGGAATGTCCTCCGATGGTAGTAGCGCTGACCTTGAAGCGGGAAGAACCGACAGCATCTGTTGTAATGCCCTTCAGTCCTCCGTCAAATGAATAGAAGCGCTTCATTCTGGAACCGTATGTCTTACAGATCTGACGTGAACCCTTCAGATTGCCGAGGCCTTCTTCACCGGAATTGGCCACAAAGATCACACCAAGATCCTTTGTCTTCATAGGATGGTTCAGAAGATATTTGACCACCATCAGCATCGTTACAAGATTCGCGGTATCATCACCGACACCCGGGCAGCAGAGTTTGTCTCCATCCACATGGAGGGGCAGCGGTGTGGTGTCAGGGAATACGACATCCGTATGAGCCATGAATACAACAAGAGGTTTTTCTCCGTCATCGTCATAAGGGAAAACAACATTCAGTGCTTCGTCTGTATAAACGCCTTTGGCACCCCAGCTTTCAAGCAGTTCCGTGAGGAAGTCGACTCTTTTTTCTTCATAATTGGAAGGTGCGGGGATCTGTGCAAGCTTGACAAGCAGGTCATATGTTTCCTGACTGTGTTCTGAAATATAGTTTCTGATTTCCTGCGATAACATAACGTACGGTCCTTTCTAAACTATAACGAAATCATAGCACGGTGCCGGAAATATGCATCAGTAAAGTAAAAATTTGCATTATCTGAAGTCCGATGCTAAAATGTTTTTTACCATGAAAACAGCTAAGGTGATACAGGCTGCTGCGCTGGCGGCAGTCACGCTGATGAGTTCGGGTTTCAAGAGCGATGAATTCTCACTGACCGCATTGAAGGATTACCAGAGAGAATTCAAATCCACATCGATCGGAGCCTGCAACACATCGAGCACGAAAACATATGAAGACTACCGCATGATCACTGCGCCGGATTCCAGACAGTACTGGCATATCCGCAACCACATGACTGTGGATGAAGAGACCGGATTCCTCTATGATGAGGACGGCTTCATCGGTGTTGCGCTGGGCTACCTGTTCGGGGAGATCGGAACACGCTATTACATCGTGCTTGATACCGGTATTATTATCCCGGTCGTCAAGATCGACGCAAAGGCATCAGTCGACGCAAGTGACGGATGCAGCGCAAACCTGAATGCCAGTGTCATTGAGTTTGTCATTGATTCCGACAGGGCAGCTGATTACTTTGGCGCACACAACGGATACGCGTCATACGGCAACTTCAACAACTACGAATACCTGAATGGAAACATCGTGGACTTCGAACTTGTTCTTGATGAGAAGATCGAAGACGGCGTCATCTATGAACATACGCTGGAAGATGAGACTGTGACGGAAGAAGTATCCGACGAAGTACGCATCGTAAGAGGCGGCTATTGATCAGTGAAACAGCATCATGAGAAAACATGGTGCTTTTTGTTTGCTGCTGCAGTCAAAAACTGTACTGAAAAAGCTGTCTATAACGGTTGATGCGAAATCTCGGTAAGTATTATAAATCGTGTTATAATAACTGCGCTTATGGACTTGATGGGATATAAAAAAGAAGATTTTTCACCGATGATGCAGCATTATCTGACTGCGAAAGAACAGTATCCGGATGCGCTGCTGTTTTATCGTCTCGGTGACTTTTATGAGATGTTTTTTGATGACGCAAAGATCGTTTCCCGGGAACTGGACCTGGTCCTGACCGGCAAGAATGCCGGCGTTCCGGAACGAGTACCGATGTGCGGCGTACCGCATCATGCGGTCAGCGGCTACGTGCAGAGACTGACCCAGCGCGGCTACAAGATCGCGATCGCCGAGCAGATGGAAGACCCCGCAACAGCCAAGGGACTTGTTGAGCGTGATGTGATCCGTGTCGTTACGCCCGGTACGCTGATCGATGAGATCGATGATGAAAAGCGCAGCATCTATCTGGCTGCTGCCGAAGATTACGGATACGGGTACTCTTTGGCGTTTGCTGAAGTCAGCACAGGTGAGAACTTTGTGGAAGACATTCCGCATCATCAGACTGCATTCCTGCAGTCGATCCTGCGCAATAATGTCAGGGAGATCGTTGTAAAGCATAACTTTGATGAAAAGCTGATCAAGGCTTTGAGAGAAATGCGGATCGTGATCTCATATTGTGACAAAACGGAATTCAGCTCTGTTTACCTTCCTTTATGCGAACGCTGCCGGAAGGATTATGAGCTGGCTGTGTACGGAAGGATGATCAACTATCTGGAAGAAACACAGAAACATGTGATCTCGCATCTGCAGGTCTGCCGGATCGAAAATGAGAATGATTATCTGTACATGGATTTCAATACCCAGCAGAACCTCGAACTGATCGAACCGCTTCACCGTCAGGGCAAGACGGAAACGCTCTGGTCATTCCTGGATGTATGCAGGAGCGCTATG
>JAFOMZ010000156.1 GCA_017421125.1 Solobacterium sp. | reverse complement strand
CCCGGGTTCAGAACACCTGCTTCTATGAAGCGGATGATCTGAGCCTGGATCTGCTCATAGATCGGGATCTTGCTTTGTAGGTTCAGAAGGAACATAGTTATCACCTCATCTGTACTATCTGTACTAAGTGTATTATCTGTATCACAAAAATGCAATACAAAAATCTTTAAGATGATGAATCATTTTTCCATACAGGGTAAAATGAAAAGGGGCAGGAGGAATCTGAGTATGAAATACAGTACAGTGATCGTTGCGGCAGGCAGCGGCACAAGAATGGGACTTGGTTATAATAAGGTCTATCACCGGATCAACGGAAAAACGATCCTGGAAATGACGATGGAAACATTCCTAAGTGATGAAGACTGTGCACAGATCATTGTCGTAACGGACGCGTCGGATTATATGCGTGAGATCACTTCCAGATGGCCGGGCAAGATCGTTGTGGCAAAGGGCGGAAGCACCAGACAGGAAAGTGTATCAAATGGTCTGCATGCTGTGCTGTGCGATGTCGTCATGATCCATGACGGGGCAAGACCGTACGTTCATAAAGAGTCACTGGATGAATTGAAAAGGGCGATGGAAACAGAACAGGCAGCCTGCCTGTGCGTTCCCTGCAAGGATACGATCAAAGTGCTGAAGGACGGATATATCGTGGAGACGCCGGACCGTTCCACACTGGCAGCGGCACAGACACCGCAGGTCTTTCATACAAAAGTGATCCTGGACTGCATGCATAAGGCATTCCGGGAAGGCTTCACCGGGACGGATGACGCGTCCCTCGCAGAGCGTTACGGCATACCCGTCAAGGCTGTAGCCGGAACGTATGACAACATCAAGATCACGACAGCAGAGGATCTGAAATGATTCTCTTTCTCGTGCGGACAGGAGGATAAAGAATGAGCAGTTTCAAAGATTTAAGGGTAGTTGATAATTTCTATCAGACATCACTGTTTTTCCCGATGCCTGTCGTACTGATCGGTACACTGACGGATGAAGGGAAAACGACGTTCGGACCGTATTCGCTTCTGGCACCGTTCTATGTAGCCGGCAAGGATTACTACGCGCTGCTGCTGGAATGCAGGAACAGCTCCAACACAGCCCAGAACCTGATCAAGCATAAGAAATGCACGATCAATTTTCTGCCGGATGACAGGAAGTATTTCAAGGAGACAGTCAGACTGGGATGGCCGGGTGACAAACCGGAAGAAAAGATGAAGGATTTCAATCTGAAACTGGAAGACGGACTGCGCAAAGAGGAAGATCCTGCAGGTACATATCCCCAGGTCATCAAACAGGCCTTCCAGGTCATTGAATGCACATGGGTCGATACGCTGGACAACGCCCAGGATACACGCCCGCTTAACGAAGGCGAAGACCATTATGATTTGGAAAAGTATCATGACTTCAACGGCATTACCACACCTTTCGGAGCGCATTTTGTTCTCAGGATCGACCATATCCTGATGAAGAAACGCTATTACAATACGATCGTCAATGGTGTCAAAGCATCCGGCTTCCCGCGTGTGCCCGTGGATTACGGATACCGTGATTCCAAGAACTTCTGGTATACAAAGCACAGAAGACCGATCCCGGAACTGCTGCCGATGCGTGAGACAACAGTCGCTTCCGTCCGCTACGCAGCCGACAGACTGCAGACAGATATCGAGTTTACGGATGAGGCTCTGGCTATGCTCGTCAAAGTACCGCGTGTTTTCCTCCCGACAGTCCTCAAGGGCTGCGTGAAATGGGCGGAAGAAAACAACGTCAAAAAGATCGATGTGCAGGAAATGCAGACGATCAATGACAAGCGTTCAAAAGAAAAGAAAAAGTAAACAGCAGGAAGCATAAAAATGATAATGAAAAGAGTGCATTTTTTCCTGGTCAGACACGGACAGACAATATACAACGACCAGGACCGCATGCAGGGTGTCTGTGATTCACCTCTGACAGAGGAAGGAAAACAGCAGGTACGTGAAAGCGCGGCAGCGCTGGAAGCGGTCAATTTTACCAGAGCATTTTCTTCACCGCTGGGCAGGGCGGTAGAGACCGCAAAGATCATTCTGGGAAACAGGGATATCCCCCTGCAGACGATGGATGATCTGCATGAATTTGATTTCGGAAGCTGGGAAGCACGTCCTTTTACAGAACTGGGAGATGAACTGTTCAAACGCAGAATGAACAGGGATTTTGCGGATCTCGGAGGAGAGGACGAAGTAACAGTCAGGGCACGTTCAAGAAGGGCATTTGACAGTATCGTTTCCCAGTGCAGCGACAGGGATGAGGTGCTTGTTGTATCACATGGATTATTCTCGGACCTGACGATGGCAGAACTGTTCGGGATCGATACGATCGCCTATAGGAAAGCCTGCAGGGAAAAGGGAACCAGTGCTTTCCCCAATGCCTGCATCATTGAATTTGAGTATGACGGAAATTACCATCTCCTGAAATATCCTTCTTCCGGACCGGATTTTAATGTGACGGTATGGTAAAAAACAGCGTGGAACTCTTTGCGAACCGGCGGATATTAAAACAGTGAAACCATCTTCGGATGGTTTTTTCTGTCGGACAGAAGGAGGAAAGCAATAAGTATGACATATGAAGAGTTCGAACAGGCT
>JAFOMZ010000155.1 GCA_017421125.1 Solobacterium sp. | reverse complement strand
GCCTGGTAGCTCGTCGGGCCCATAACCCGGAGGTCGTTGGTTCAAATCCTTCCCTCGCAACCATGGTCCTGTAGCTCAGTAGGTAGAGCACAGCACTGAAAATGCTGGTGTCGGCAGTTCAATTCTGCCTGGGACCACTGAACAAACTCCTGAGCAATCGGGAGTTTTTCTTTCATCAAGGAGGTCCACGATGAAAAAAGTATTGCTGATTGGAAGCACAGTTCTTGATATCTGCGGATTTGTCGACCATCTCCCGCAGAGTGATGAAGATATCATGCCGCAGAAGACATTCAGCAGGGTTTCCGGAACAGGCTGGTGCATGGCAAACGCATTCCGCATCCTGAATATGCCGTACAGTCTGATCTCACATACAGGCACAGGCGTATACAGTGAACTCCCCGTACAGAAGGCAGCAGAGCTTGGCATCCGGATGCCGGAATATGAAGAAACAGCCGGCTGTACATATACACTGACAGATCCGAAGGGTCATTACCGTTCCCTGATGATCATGGGCGGAGAGTACGATTTCCTTCCTTCATCAGCGGACGGGATCAGGGAAGAAGATTATTCCTGTGTGATCTGTTCCGGTTCACAGTTTGAAAAGGATCCCCAGCTGATGCTGGGATATCTGCAGTCCCTGCATCTGCCGATCATATTCAAACCCTCAGGATTCAGCATCCTGCAGAATTCCATGGTGCTGTCACAGCTCTTTGATCTGCATCCTGTGCTGCACTTAAGCGAAGCGGAAGCAGCGTACCTGTGCGAAGGCAGGGCGGAAGACCTCAATGAGGCGGCTGAATACATCTGTTCCCTGACAGAAGCGCCTGTTATGATCCTGCTCGATGACCTGAGATGCCTGTATTACGACGGAGATACCGAAGAGGTGGCAGAGACTGACCACCATGACCACGTTGACCTGTCCGGTGCTGACTGCGGACATCTGGCTGCTTATGTGATCGCAAAAAACTGCGGACTGAACGTCAGCCAGGCATTGGAATTCGCCGGAAAGTACGCCGATACGGTATCTGTCACTGATGATACGATCCCGGACAGGGCAGAGGAAGAACGACTTAAGCAGATCCTGTCATCAATGATCCTGAGCACGGATATACGGAAAGCCGTAAAAACAGAACGGTAAACTGTACGGTATCCGGACACAGCATATGAAAACGCTCATCCTATGATCTGGAATGAGCGTTTTTATCAGGAATGCCGGGATCCGGAAGATGAAGTCTGTTACTGTTTCCGGGCGATCTTCATGCCCGCTTTGATGAAACGGAACATGCGGACTGCCGCAAGATAATACAATTCTTCAGCACGGCTGATGGCTTCTTCGATCTGCATCGGTGAATCTACCGATGTGATCAGGGATTCAATGCCATGCTCGAAGATCTTCGATGCGTCACGCCCGAGCGATCCGCTGAGTCCGACCGCAACGATATCTTTTCTTGCGGAACGCTCACCGACACCCTGCATGACTTTGCCGAAACAGCTCTGCCAGTCTGTACGTCCTTCACCTGTTACGACCAGGTCCACACCTTCCAGACGGCGGTCAAAACTGATCAGGTCAAGCACTGTATCAATGCCTGATTTCATTTCGCCGTGCAGGAATACCATCAGTGCTGTACCAAGGCCGCCGGCTGCGCCGCCGCCTCTGATCTCGTCCGGATCGATCCCGAACTGACGGATGATGACATTACGGTAGTTGACCATACCTACTTCCAGACGTTCCTGGATCTCCGGTGTTGCGCCTTTCTGTGCGCCGAATGTGTAGGTTGCGCCGTCCTTGCCGGTCAGCGGGTTGGTGACATCGCACATGACAGTGATCTTTGTTTCGCGGATACGGGGATCCAGTTCACTGACATCGATCTCAGCGACCTTCTCCAGATCCGCGCCTGTTCCCTGCAGTTCATTTCCTTTTGCGTCAAGGAATCTGACACCAAGCGCACGTGCGCATCCCATACCGCCGTCATTCGTAGCGCTGCCGCCGATCGCAATGGAAATGTCACGGAATCCCTTGTCCAGAGCGTCACGGATCATTTCACCTGTTCCGTATGTCGTTGTGTACAGCGGGTTTCTCATGTTTCTGGGGATCATAGGCAGTCCTGATGCGGCAGCCATTTCAATGACCGCGCGCTGATCGTCCAGTTTTCCGTAACGTGCGTTGGTACGGTCCATCAGCGGACCGTAAACTTCAACGGTGATATACTCACCATGTTCAGCCTGTACAACAGCGTCTACCGTACCTTCACCGCCGTCCGCAACCGGTACGCCGCTGTATTCGATCTCACCGAATACTTCACGCGCAGCTTTTGCGAGCAGTTCCACAGTCTGCTCACTTGACAGCGATCCTTTGAATGAGTCTGAGGCAAATAACAGTTTCATTTTCTTCTTCTCCTGTACTCTTGTTTACAGTAAAAATATATATTGTTTTCCATGATTAAAGAATGGTATACAGAACATAAATATACGAGAAATATTATAGTATTATGTTATAGAAGACAAAAATGTGAGGAAAGGAATATGATCGGACAAAGTACAGCACAACAGATCGTTTCCGCAGTCAGGGATGTATGCGGATATGACATCAATTACATTTCACCGGACGGCATGATCATTGCCAGCACGGATGAAAAGCGCATCGGTGACTATCATGAGATCGGCTTCCGGGCAGCCCATACCGGACAGACGCTGGAAGTATATGACAACCATACATATGCCGGCGCACAGAAGGGCATTAATGTCCCGTTCAATTATCACGGGACACCGGTAGCGGTCATCGGGATCACCGGAGAACCGGATGAAGTGCGCCGTTATGCCCAGCTTGCATTAAGGATCATGGGACTGATCCTGAGAGAACGCGACCTGGATGCCTCAAGGGAACTGAAGCGGGCAGAGTTCAGCTATGTCGCAAAAACGCTGATACAGAACGGCTCCATTTCCCATGAATACCTGCGTGACTTTCTGAGGCAGAAAGATCTCCGGTCTGATGACAGCTATCGGACAGTACTGATCAGTCTTCAGGATCCCGGCCGGACAGGTCATTATACTGTGCTGGAAAACAGGGTGGAAACCATACTGGCAGGGATCCGACATTCCTTTTATGCGTATGAGTATCCTGACAGATATATTCTGATCATCACAGAGCAGGCATATCAGGAACAGAAGCAGCTGATCAGGGATCTTGCCGGGATCCCGGCAAAGATATCTGTCGGCAGTGTCCAGAGGCTTTTCCATGTGCACCGGTCCTATGAAGATGCACAGCTGGCGATGAAGAGCGGAAACGAACTGTTTATTGAATTTGATGATCTGTATACAGAACTGCTTTTTTCCGATCTTTCCTATCATGTCAAGGATATGTTCCTGAATAAGACCATCCGCAGGATCAGTGCACCTGACCTGGAACTTCTGAAGGTCTATTATGACTGCAGGCTGTCATTGAAAGAAGCTTCAGGACAGCTGTTCATCCATAAGAACACCCTGCAGTACAGACTGGAGCGGATCCATCGCCAATGCGGTCTGGATCCCAGGAATGTCAGGGATGCGTCGGTACTGATCACTGCAATGCGTCTTGCGGATACGCTGGATGATAAGTGAAGGATGTCTTACAGATCCGGAATGACCGGGGCGGTAAACAGGTCAAAATTGTTTGCCTGCAGAAAATAAAAAAAGTACTGGACATCCGATAAATCTGTGATATCATACCTGACTTTCGAATAAACGATTAAAAAATGGTGTAAAACCTCAAGATCAGATCTTGAAGTTCAACACCTTTTTAAGTTGCCGTTCTGACAATGTATAGTGATCCAGGGGGAGTTCTGT
>JAFOMZ010000154.1 GCA_017421125.1 Solobacterium sp. | reverse complement strand
GTAAAAAAAGTTCCTGTACAGTATCTGTACAGGATCAGGTGATCATCTGTATTTTTTGTTCAGTGTGAATCCGCGTCCCGATACTTCCGTTACCTTTGATACGACCATGAAGGCATAAGGATCGATGTCATGGATCAGCTGTTCCAATTGAGGAAGTTCACGGTTCGAAACGACGGAGGCCACGATTTCCGTATCGGCTTTGCTATAGCCTCCGCGTGCATGGTACAGCGTAACTCCGCGGTCCATCTGATGCAGGATCGCCTGACGGATCTCATCATGATGTTCACTGACAACGCGTACTTCTGTTTTGGAAGTTCCCGCAACGAGCAGGTGATCAAGCGTGAGGGAATATATGAGAACATTGATGATACCGTACAGAACCGATTCAGCCGGCAGGAACAGTGCCTGCAGCAGCAGGATCATACAGTCAAACACATACAGGGAAACAGATACGGGAATGTTGTACAGCTTCTGCAGGACAAGGGGAGGAATATCCATACCGCCGGTCGAAGCTCCCTGACGGATCACGATTGCCAGGGAAGCACCGATACCGAGTCCGGTATAGACGGTGCACAGCAGGGGATTATCCGTTAATACGACTCCGTCAAATATTCTTTGGAAAAAGGACAGGGCAAGCGGATATGTCAGTGAACTGAGTACCGTCGTCAGGGCAAATGTTTTTCCGAGGATCAGCCAGCCTGCCGCCAGCATCACCAGATTGAATACCAGCACAAAACCGGACATGGATATCGGAACGATATGCCGCAGCGCCAGGGCAATGCCGGTCGTGCCTCCTGTGGCAAGATCCGCCGGAAGCAGGAACAGTACGACAGTCAGTGCATACAGGGCAGTTCCAAGTATGACAAAGAGCAGATAACGGCAGATGTTTTTCTGCATAGTGACCTCCCATAAAAAACGTGTACGGTTTTTCCCTGTACACGTGGATCGAAGCTTTCGCTTAATACAACAGCAATTATAAACATATTTGTTCTTTTTTGCGATATTTCTGCAGATTTGTTATCTGATTATGCCTGAAATTCGTCAAAAACGAAATGATGCAGGAAGATAGTTATATCAAAGCGTATATTTCACATATATAATTGCTGTGTTGAAAAGGAGTATGTATAAATGAGCCAGCAGAAAAAAGGCGGGGGAGTCGATCTCCTGCATGGTCCGATTCTCAAAGCATTGATACTGTTCATGATACCCGTCATGATCTCAAATATCTTCCAGCAGCTCTACAATGCTGTGGATACAGCGATTGTCGGCAACTATCTCGGTGAAAATTCATTGGCAGCGATCGGAGCATGCGCTTCGATCTTTGATATGATGGTAGGCTTCTGCAACAGCCTCGGTCAGGGATTCTCGATCGTGTGCGGAAGAAGCTTTGGATCGGGTGACGCGGACAAGATGAAGAAGTCCGTAGCAGGAGCGATCAAGATCGGTCTTGCGACATGCGTTGTACTGACACTGCTGTCGATCGTAGGTCTTAAGCCTCTGCTTGAGCTGATCAATACACCGGCAGAGATCATCAATGAATCACTGGCATATATCAGGGTGATCGGTCTTGGTCTGGTCGTCATGTTCACGTACAATATGTGCTCGGCAATGCTGAGAGCCATCGGCAACAGCATCATGCCGCTGGTATTCCTGATCATCTCCTCACTGCTGAACATCGTTCTGGACATCATGTTCATTACGGTATTCCATTGGGGTGTTGTCGGGGCTGCTGTAGCGACAGTCATTGCCCAGGGCGTTTCCGTCGTACTTTGCCTGATCTATATCTATAACTACACGAAGGTCCTTGTACCGAAACCGGCTCACTTCAGACATGACAGTGCAATGATGAAGGATCTTGCAGGTCAGGGATATTCCATGGCTGTTATGGGTTCGATCGTATCGGTCGGCTCGATCATCCTGCAGTCCGGCATCAACAGTCTCGGTACGGAGATCATTGCCGGTCATGTGGCTGCGAGAAAGATCTATATGCTGTGCAACCTGCCGTTCATGTCCATGGGTATTGCTGTTTCCGCGTTCATCGCGCAGAACAGAGGCGCGAACCAGGGACAGCGTATCCTCAAGGCAATGCGTTCTGCATATATGTATGACTTTATCATGGCAGCAGTGATCACAGCCATCCTCTGGGTAAGCGCGCCGACGCTTGTCAGACTGATCACCGGCTCCGAGAATCCGGTCATCATCGGAAACGGTACAAAGTATCTTCGTATCGTCGGACCGTTCTATGCGGTGCTGGGCGTACTCATGCAGACAAGATTTGCCCTGCAGGGTGTCGGTTCCAAGATCATGCCGCTGTTCTCAAGCATCATCGAGTTCATCGGAAAGATCCTGTTTGTCGTACTGCTGATCCCGAGATTCCAGTACGATGCTGTTGTATGGTGTGAGCCGATCATCTGGTGCTTCATGACTGTATATCTGCTGTACGCATTCTTCACGAATCCGTACATCAGGAGTATTGAACGCTGAGAATATCAACAACGAACGTACATGTTTAAGGCATGTGCGTTTTTTTTGATGCAAAAGCGCTTCAGGACTTGTCTGTGCATGAAAAGTCTTATATTGTGAGTGAAGGAAAAGACGGTTTCATCCTATATGCGTATTGATGAGATCATGTCTGACAAGGTGTGGATATGAATATCGAAAACCTGGAACACTGGCATTTTGAACTGACGGAAAAAGCCTGCAATGATCTGCTGGAGCTGGTACTGCAGGGGAAAAAGAAAGCAACATCCAGCAGTGCCGCTGCATTTCGGATCAAGGGTGAAAAGATCCCGCAGGAAGGTGATCTGAGCGTGATCACAAACTGGAAGGGTGAACCCCGCTGTGTGGTCAGGACCGTAAGCGTACGCAGGATACCATACAAAGATATCAGCTTTGATATCGCAGTACTGGAAGGCGAAGATGCGTCGATCGGATCATGGAGAAAGAACCATGAAGCATTCTTCCGGGCGGAAGGAAAAGAACTGGGATACACTTTTACGGAAGATATGGAAGTCATCTTTGAGGAATTTGAAGTGATCGAAATCATAGATCAGTGATCATACAGCAGAGTGCTGCTGCAATACACAGAGGCAAAGTATTATGAAGAACTATCGTTTTATTGAACTTGTGAAACAGGAAAATGGCTTTGAATTCTGCCAGGCCTTTCGTGATGAACTGGACCGGGTCATAGGAGGCTGGGAAAACACTTACTGGTTCACAGTCTTACAGGATCAGTCCGTCAAGGAAACATACATCGGAACATTGAAGGATGGTGTCTGGACCGACCGAAGGGTCAAAGGAAAGGGAAAGAAGAAGACCGTTCAGGAAATGCCTGCCGGAAGCACGATCAGACGTATCGAAGAACGGGCTTACTTTATGCAGGATGAAGCGTGGGTAAGGGACAGAAAGCCCCGGCTGATCACAGATGCCCATCCCCATTATCATTATGTCTACGGAATCGGCGATAAAGCTCTGGATATCTCTGAAGCCTATGGCGTCAGCATCTCTTATTCGGACATCAAGGATCCTTCATCAGGTTATCACCTGAGGTATCTTTATACAGGAAAAGAGGTTGAGAAACCGGAATGAACAGTATGAAACGATATCAGGTGCTTGATGGAACGATGCTGAAGATCATTGCCATGATCAGTATGGTTTTTGATCATGCCGGAGACATCTTTTTCCCCGGCGTGATGTGGCCCCGAATGATCGGCAGACTGGCCATGCCCATATTTTCCTTCTGCATTGCGGAAGGGTTCGCGCATACCCATGACCGGAAGAAATACCTGATGCGCATCGGTATGTTCGCCCTGATCAGCGAGATCCCGTTTGATCTGGCGTTTGAAGGGAAGCCCGGACTGGGACATCAGAATATCATGCTGACGTATTTACTCTCTGTGATCGGGCTGATGCTGTTTGACAGGATCAGAGGCGGTCAGGATACCGATACAGAGCATATTCCTGCCGGCAAAACGGTATTGGGAGTACTTGCAGTCCTTGCAATTGCTGTTCTTTCACTACTGCTGCGGGCGGATTACACGATCTTCGCGGTCATTTCAGTATTCCTGTTTTATGTACTGCGGAAAAAGCATCCGCTGATCCGCAGCGGTATTGGAACGGCTTTTCTGGCGTTTACACGAACGATGAGCTATTACTGTACGACAGGACTCAGTTTTATTCCGCTGGCCATGTATAACGGCAAAAGAGGGAAAGGTCTCAAATGGCTGTTTTATGTGTTTTACCCCGGACATCTTCTGCTGCTGGCAGCGATCAGGTACATTCTTCATATCTGACCGTTTCAGCGTTTTGATGGATCGCCAAAATACAGTCAGCTGAAGAGGGGGCATGCGTTCTATGCTTTGAACCGTACCGGGGCATATGATGGAAATATCCATATCCGAGTATAAAAAAGCAATTTAAAAAGTGATCTGAATGGTTAACAATATAGCAGGAGCCATTCACGGTTCCGGGGAGATTTACAATGTCCAGACAATATAGTCAGATCCGTCAGCTGACTCTGGCGGCATTCTTCATCGCGATCCAGGTGATCATGACAGTCATGCAGATCGGGTATATTCCGATCGGACCGATCAATGTTACGACGATGCATATTCCGGTGATCCTTTGCGGACTGTTTCTCGGTCCTGCTTACGGCGCACTGGCAGGCTTCGTGTTTGGGCTGACTTCCATGCTGAGGGCAACCTTTGTTCCGGGTATTACCTCGTTTATCTTTTCACCGTTTATTACTGTAGGAGGCATTTCCGGTAATTTCTGGTCGCTGGTCATAGCGTTCGTACCGAGGATCCTGCTGGGCTATTTGTCCGCAAAACTGTTCCGGATTCTCCGCAAAAGGGGTGTACAGGACCTGGTATCCTGCGGAATTACAGCGGCAGTCAGCACAATGACCCATACACTTCTTGTCATGGGAATGATCGGCCTTTTATTCGGACCATCCTATGCAAAGGCACTCGGAGTTGATATCAGCGCACTGACAGGCATCATTATGGGTGTCATCACCAGCAACGGCATTCTGGAAACGATCGCTGCAGCGATCATTGTTCCGGCACTGGACAAAGCACTGTATCCGACGATCAGAAGAATGAGACTTGGAGAATGATCCGAAGCATGGACTGTATGGTCCGTGTTTTTCTTTTTTGCTGTTCATAAAGGAAACGAAAAAAGCCGGCTCAGGCCTTGAATGACTGATATCGTCATTCAATGGAATCTGTATCCGGCTTTTGCTGTATAAAGATCAAAGATTGCGAAGGATCATCGTTTTGTAGAAATCGACTGCTCCGGGCAGGGAATATGTGTCCAGGTATTCATTCAGGCCGTGCATGCCTTTCATCTGGTCCGGTCCATACACGACAGGGGAGAACCTGATGCATGCGTCACAGATCTCCTGATAGAATCTGGCATCCGTACCGCCTGTCATGACATAAGGACAGACAGGGAGGTCCGGGAATACTTCATTTACCACCTGTTCGACCTGCGCGTACGCTGCACTGTGAATGTCGACCGGTTCGCAGTAGTCATAGCATCCGATCTCTTCAACCTCCAGGTCATACTTTGCGGCGACGCGTCTGATGGCATCATTGCTTTCCTTCATGCCCTGATGCGGGATATAGCGCAGGTTCAGGTTCAATGTTGCTTTCTGAGGAAGCACATTTCTGCCGTCTGAGCCGCTCTGCATCGTAAAGGCAACGGTCGTTTTCAGCAGCGCACCGGCCTGAGGTGAGATCATGGGAAGTATTTTCACCAGCAACGGTTTGAACAGCCGCATATTTCCGAACAGCAGGCGGTAAACGAACGGACCATACGGAGCCAGCGTTGAGAACATCGCTTCCGTCTCTTTTTCAAAGGAAGCCTTCATCGGACTGTGCTTTTCAATGTCATTAACAAATGCCGCAAGACGGGCAATCGGAGAATTCTTCGGAGGGTAGGAGGAATGACCGCCGTTGGACCTGGCCGAAATAAGGAGATTACCCTGACCTTTTTCCAGTACACCGATCATTGCATAATAGCCTTTGACGCCGCCGATCGGTTCCTGAACGATCGCACCGCCTTCATCACAGACGATGTACGGCCGGACACCTCTGCGCTTCAGTTCATTGACGATCTTCGGACAGCCTGGTCCGCCGACTTCTTCCGTGCATGATGAGGTGAGATAAACATCCTGCTCCGGTACATATCCTTCTTTCAGAAGTTCCTCAACAGCCTGCAGGAAGGACATGACAGAACATTTGGTATCTGCGCTGCCACGGCCCCAGATCTTACGGTCTTCAATATCACCGGAGAACGGTTCATGGAGCCACTCTCCTTCGGCTGGGACGACATCCTGGTGTCCCATCAGGACCAGCGGCTTGTCGGAGTTCCTGCCTTTCCAGTAAAA
Source organism: Solobacterium sp. (assembly GCA_017421125.1). GTDB lineage: Bacteria > Bacillota_I > Bacilli_A > Erysipelotrichales > Erysipelotrichaceae > Bulleidia. Next base: position 11,363 of record JAFOMZ010000154.1, on the reverse strand, counting down.
GATCAGGTTTCCGTCCAGCTCCGTTTTTTCCAGACGCTCATGCACGAGCGGGAACAATTTTTCCAGGACTTTGTGGAATCCCAGGAACTTTTCCCGCTGGTCTTCATCCGGTACCGATACAGTTTCATAACGGACCATTTCGGATAGTTTTTCAGCATACAGCTGTTCTCTCTGTAAGTCTTCCTTCGGCTGCCATACGGACTGCTTTGCCGGTTTCAGACATGTTTTGATCACTGCAGCGAGCAGCACAGCAAGAATGACCAGTAATATCAGCAGAATGACTTTCATATTGTTTCATCCTTTCTCTGTCTGCGGAATTTCAGGAATGAAAGTCCGATCGCCAAAGCACCGCTCGGTATGATCATAAAGCTTGCGGAGGAGATCAGGGACGGTACAAAGACAAACAGCAGCGTCATGAATGCAAGTGTCACTGCCGCAACCGGAAGATTGCTGCGGTAGTACTTATATGCCATCGCCCCGAACAATGCCGGAACGACATTAGAGAATGCCGGCTGCAGTGTCTCTGACTGCAGGATCGGCTGCAGGGGGATCAGGCACATGACACCGACCGCCAGAACAGCGATCGTGACAAGGGAAGACGCGGCGATCGACAATGTTGAAATGATCTCATTTTCCGGTGTCCCGCTCTTTGCGCCGACGATATCACGGGCGGTAACTGCACATGGTATCTTCATGTTGATCAGATTGCCGGTAATAAAGGCAAGATAGGATCCTCCGGCTCCCAGCATCGGGACATAGATCAGGTATTCCACGATACCGCTTGCCAGGTAAACGATGCCGATGCTTAAGAATGCTTTGATGAATGCCTTCATGTCAGGCATTGCGCCGAGGTACATTCCGATGACAAACGGAGCACCCAGCAGCATCACCAGCATGATCGTACTTGTGATCCTGCCGATCATGTGCATGGATTCGTTATATTTCTCAAAGTATAATTCTTTTTCCTGTTCGTTCATGATCATGCCTCCTAAAGGTTCGCCAGAAAGATCGCAGCTGTCATCGCTGCCAGCATACTGCCGGCAAGGGAGAAGCTGTCGACCCATACAGCATGTTTTTTCTCCGAGATCCATATGAAGCATGCCATGGCGGCAGCTCCAACGATGGCTACTTCAAGGGGCAGCGGACTGCCTGAGAAGCCCAGCACGCCGTTTCCGGAGACAAGCGTTCCGATATAGCTTCCGATATAGGCAGAAACAAGACCGATAAACATCGCTGTCATGGCAATGTCACCGAAACCGCTGAAGGCAGACTTCTGATTCTGTTTGTTCTCAGTACCGCCGGATTTCAGTTTTGCACTATATGATCTCAGGCTTATGATCGAAAGCACCATTCCCCACATGATGCAGGCGCTCATAAGCAAGGCAATTGTGGAAAAGGCAGAAGGCGTCATCTCTGCTGCAGACAGGGAATGCAGACCGGCAGCTTCGGCAGCAGCTTCCGCAACCTGCGTTTCATAATGCAGGGCACCGATGACGGAAAGACGCAGCCAGGGCCAGGGTGTGCCCAGGCTTCCCGACAAAGCGATGACACCGAGCAGGATGCCGATGCTTGGCAGTACCGCAAACGTTACGCTTGCTGTGATCGTCCGTTTCAGCTTCACCGGATCCATTCCGATCTTCAGACCTGCCCTGTAAGCCCTGATGCCGAACAAAACACAGATCACTGCCGCAAACAGCACGATCGTCCCGCAGATCAGGTACATCACGGGACTGTTCAGCTTTTGAAGTATTTCCATAACAAAAATCCCCCTTGGACTCATTATACGCTTGAAAAAAGATCGTTTTCATTCCGAACAGCCGGTGTAAGCTCATCACCGGCAGCTCTTATGAAAAAATGATTCAAAACACGTCACAGTACGGAATGTTCCTTGGAATACAGTCTGAAATGAGGCAAAATGATATCTGATACAGCCCGTCGCCATTGACGGAGACAGAGGTATGCTTATGGATCAGCTTGATCAGTTTACTGAAGAATTACATGAATGGTCTCTGAAGGGAAAGGAACCGCGCATTGCTTCCCGTGATCTGCGGTACTTTCTGGACCTGCAGGAAAAACGGCTGAAGCGTACGGATACGGTCCGTGAAGAAGAATACACGCATGTCAATGATGAGATCAGGGGATGCGCTTACCGGAATGAGAACGGTTATTCATCTCGCATCCTGTACCGCGAAGCCATTCAGAACATTTCCTATCACAGAAACGGAAAGCCGGTCAGGAAGATCAGGCGTCCTGTTGATCTGTATGTTACCTTTACGGATAAAGAAGGGCATGAGGACAGGGAATATAAATGTCCGAACTGCGGACATACACTGACTGCCCTGCAGGCAGGAGATGGCTGTCCGTACTGCGGTACATACTTTGAGACGGATGATGTTTATCCGTGTGTTTCATCCTACTATACTGTTTCTTCCATCGTGGAACGGGCAGGACTGATGGAACGGATGAAAAAGGAAATGATCATTGCCGGCAGTATCTTCGGCAGCTTTCTTTTCGTGACATGTCTTTATGTCTGGTCTGATGTCATATTGATCTACCGTATCATCGGAGCGCTGTTTTTCAGCGGGTTCTGCGGCGGAGTGGCAGCCTTTATCTGGTATATGTTCCGCAGTTTCCTGATGCTCGGAAAACTTCTGCGGGAAGCCGGAAGGGCAATGCCTATGATGAAAACACTCCGGAGCAGGGAAAAAATGATGAAATTCATGGAACCGTATGATCCGGAATTCTCCTACGAAGCGTTTGAAGGAAGAGTCCTTTCACTGCTGCGTACGATCGTATTCTCCGATGACAGGGAGTCTTTGTCTGTCTGGGAAGGAAACAGGGATCTTTCTTCATTTGACAGTATCGCAGACATGCAGTACAGAGGTGCTGTCGACATCAAAAAAACTGAAGAAAGAGATCATCAGCTCAGGGTAGAAGGAACCGCATACCTGACGGATACCTATATCGGCAGAACAGTGCGTGAGAGGGATGAGCAGATCCGTTTCGTTATCGTGAAAGAAGCGGGAAGCAGTGCAGAACCGGGATTTTCCATTCACCGTGTATCCTGTCCGACATGCGGAGGAAGCTTTGATGCGATGCATCAAAGTACCTGCCCGTACTGCGGGAATCCGTATGATCTGAAGAAAAAGGACTGGATCATTCAGGATATGCGCAAAGCTTAAGCAGAATATGCAGAATGACCACGAAGCATTTCCGGCTTCATGATATGACAGACAACTGAAATATGAAAAAGCCCGGTCAGTTTGGAAAACCGGGCTTTATGATCAGAGTGTGCAGGTGAAGGTATACGTTCCTGATCCTTTCTCAAAAGTTTCTCCGTCAGGAAGAACGATCTTTGCTGAAGTGTTTGCAGGGACCGTGACATTGAGTGTGAAGGTGTTTCCTTCTTTCTTCCATTCACTTGCGATCGTACCGTATTCGGATTCGAAGGAACGGGAAGCAGAAGAGAGACGGTCATCGGGAACCGGCTGGACACGGAACGATCTGTATCCGGGTTCTGTCGGTGTGATGCCTCCGATGTAACGGAACATCCAGTCATCTACACAGCCAAATGCATAGTGGTTCAGACTGATCGCCATCGGTGTGCCGTCAGGATTGACGGTGATCCAGCTTTCCCAGATCGTTGTGGCACCATGATCCACCTCATAGAGCCATGACGGACATTTGTCCTGGAACAGCAGGTCATAGGCTTTGCCGATATGGCCGTTTTCACATAAGGTATCCAGAATGACCGGAGTGCCGAGGAAGCCGGTATCCAGACATCCGTGATTATCTTCGATCATTTTAAGGATCTTCTCTACGAAGGATGCACGGAGCTCTTCCGGAACAAGACCATAATGCAGGGGAATGATGTAGCCTCCCATAACTTCGACAGGCATCGTACCGTCTTTCTGAATGATACCCTCGGCAAAAGCCTTTTTCATATGTGAGGCCATTTCCGCATAGTAAGCACTGTCCTTTGTTTCACCGAGCAGGGAAGCAATCCGTGAGAAATTCTTCATTGCCAGATAGCCGTAGGTAGGAGAGATATATTTCTTTCCTTCCTTCATGCTGAGACTCATGGATGAGTTGTCGGAGAAACCGCTCTGGGTACGGCTGGGGATCAGCCATTCTCCATAGTGGAATCCGGTATTCCACAGATATCTGTCAGTTTCTTTTTTAATAGAACGGTCACCGCGGTAGCGGGCTGCAGCATGCAGGATGAAGTCACACCATCTCTTCATGGTGGGATACATATTTTTCAGGATCTCCAGATTTCCCGTCTGTTCATACATGGCAAGCGGTACAAGGATGCAGGCATCACCCCAGCCGGCAGGTCCGACATTGCCTTTCATTCCGCCAACCATCTTCAGCATGGCACTCATGTTTTTATACGTCTGGTTGTTGGGAACGACCATCGGTACCGCACCGTCTTCCATCTGGTCGGCAATGACGCTCTGAAGCCAGCGTGTCAGGAAACCGGTCGTGTCCTCGTTCTGAAGTGATGTTGCGGCATAGATGCCGATGTCACCGGTCCAGCCGGCTTTTTCACGCTGCGGGCAGTCTGTAGGGATCGACAGCATATTTGAGCGCTGCGACCAGCGTGTATTTTCATAGAGACGGTTGATGCGTTCGTCGGATGTTTTGAACGTACCGGTCTCTTTCTTGTCAGTGGACATGGCAACAGCTGTGAAATCAGCAGGATCCACATGTTCTGTTCCTGTCACACGCACATAGCGGAACCCATGGAATGAGAATTTTGCTTCATAAACAGCTTCTCTGCCATCAGAAATGTACGTTACTTTCTGATCGCATCCGTCTCCGACACCGACTGTACCGAGAATGTTGTTGAAGTAGTTGCCGTCCTTGTCCGGTATCTCGAAGTGTTCCAGTGTAACTTCCGTTCCGGCAGGTACATTTACATGGAAACGGACATGTCCGGCAAGTACCTGTCCGAAATCAATGATATGTTCACCTTTCGGTGATATGTAATGATTCTTAGCGGGAATCTCGTATACAGCACGTACAGGAGCACCGATCTGTGCATGCAGACCGGCGGTATTGCGCCTGCCTGCTTCAGCCTGTTTCCATGTACCGGCATCAAATGCTGAGGTATCCCAGCCGGGCTGCTCACGTCTGGCATCATACTGCTCACCGGCGAACAGATCACTGAAGCAGACAGGTCCCTGCGACCATGTTTCACTGCCGTCGGAAGCGATGACAAGATGTTCCCCGTTTTCCTGCAGTACTTCGATCTGATACAGTATGGCATGTGTTTCTTTAGCAGTTTTGCTGCTCATTGTCGTGACAGGGCAGAAATACCATCCGTCCGCAACAGTTATGCCAAGTACATTCGTTCCTTCGTGAAGAAGTCCGGTAATGTCATATGTCTGATAGCACAGATACGAATCATAGGAAGTATACTCAGGCGCAAATGCACGGTCATCGCATCGCTCACCGTTCAGACTGGCTTCGTAGATACCGTGGCAGGTCGCATACAGACGGGCGGAAACGATACCGGAAGGTATGACGAATTCGCGGCGGAACAGGGTAGGAGCAGGCTGATTTCCGAAACCCTTTCTGCGCTTTGTTTCTTTGCCCGGTTTTCTGACCCACACTGCTTTCCAGTCTTCGGGATAAAGGAATGCTGTCTCAAACCAGGTCTCTTCCTCACAGCATTGTCCGAGATTATCTGTGACTGTGACGGACCATGTATAGCGTGTACGTGACTTCAGCGGAATGCCTTCATACGGGATAAATACTGACTGTCTGCTTTTCCTGATGCCTGTATCCCATACGACACCGTCTGCGTCGCTGACGCATAACCGGTAAGTATTCTGGACGATGTTTTCTCCGGATCCTTTGAGTTTCCAGGAAAAGTATGGTTTCGTATCCAGCCCGAGCAGCCTTGTTTCATGATTTGTTTTCAGATCATACAGCATATTGATTCCTCCTGACTTGAATGATATTGCGCATGAATTCATGTTGTACAATATGAGTATAGTATTATGTTATGCATCTTTTAATGAAGAATCATGCGGAATAAATTGCATGATCGTGCGGAGGTATTTATGTTCGAACAATACGGTCTTTACCATTACAGTTTCTCTGAAGACGATACTCGTCCGATCGAGAAGATCGCACAAATGGAATTCATGGAAGAAGATCTGCAGTCACTCGATGCCATCCTTCGTGCAGACTATCATCTGAGCGGCTATGTCGATGTTCTGCCTGCGCTTCCTCAGCCGGAAGACAGCTGGAGGTCACATATGTTTCTCCAGTCATTCTCCGTGATGCGTTCGGGAGCAGGATATTATACTGTACGGGAAGGCACAGAATCATATCTGCTGATCTGTACGCTGTCCGGAAGCGGATCACTGACATATGAAGGTCATGTATATGCACTGGAACGCGGCAGTGCCGTATGGCTTGACTGCCGTAGGCATCACGACTACCGGACAGCATCAGGAAGCTGGGAACATATCGATGTACATACAGACGGTACCGGCATACGCCGTCTGTATGAAGAATACACAAAGCAGGACAGCGGACTGACTGTATATCCGGATACAGGGGCCATTATGATCCTGATGGAGCATATCCTTCAGGCATATACCGTACCATCGGTCCTTCGCAGCATGCGTATTGCCCATGCATTGGAATCGTTGTTTGTGATGCTGAATGAAGCACGTTACCCGCAGACGGAAGAACAGTATACAGAACGTGCAGCAGAAGAACTGCTGGAACTCGTACGGTATATGAATACGCATTTCCGTGAACCGCTTACTATGGACGAATTGTCACAGCGGGCAGGCATCAGCAAATACCACCTTTCCCGTGAATTCAAGAAACTGACCGGATTTCCGCCAAACGAGTATATGATCCGCCTCCGCCTGGAACATGCAAAACTGAATCTGATCAATACACAGCTGCCGGTACATACGATCGCTGAGATATCGGGCATTCCCAATGAAGCATATTTTTCACGGCTGTTTCACCGGCGTTTCGGCATGACGCCAAATGCATGGCGCAGAAAAATGAATACAGGCAGTTAAGCAGGCATGAAAGTCATCAGCTGTTTTCCGAAAGACATACGATGCTGTATAATGAAACCGGAAGATATGGAGATAATGGATATGAGTGATAATGTGGTAGGCATCAGTGACCTGAATGAACAGTATGCATTGCTGAAAGAAGAGGCGAAAAGCATTGCCGGGGATCCGGTGAAGGCTGCGGAAGTGACTGCACAGGTCAATCAACTGCTGGATGTGAACAGGGTCCTGCGTGAGGCTTCTGAAGATATCGGCGGCCTTGTGTCCTTTGTCAGCGACAGTATAAGCGGAGAATTTACAAGGGCTTCCGAGGAATCACTCGCAGCAGTGATCGGGGCATTTATGTATCTTCTCAAGAACGATGATGCGATCAACGATTCCACACCTGTAGTCGGATATCTTGATGATCTCAGGGTATTCTCGATTGCAAGAGAAGACGCAAAAAAGGAACTTGCGGCATACAGCGCATGGAGTGCGGAACGGTAATAAACGTATAACAGAACAGTGAGAGACAGCCCGTCTCTCTTTTTTACGGATCAGACAGAAAGACAGCCAATGTGCTCATATCCTCTGCTGATACAGCATTTCAAATATGCGGCTGACCGGCCATCCGGACTGTTCACGCACTTCATGGATATGATCCTTCCACATATCATGATTCATATAACTTGCATCCCTGATATACATCGGGTAATATTTCTGAATTACCAGTTTAATGAATAATCAACAGTCTGAACCTGCGGAGGGTACTATATGGAAACAGCAATTCGGAAAGTGCGGAGGGGTGATGAGAACACGCTTGCATATATACAGACGGAAAGCTGGAAAGCAGCGTTTGCAGGGATCCTTGACGAAGAAACATTAGTGAAGTATACGGATCTCAACAGGGCAGTTGCGATGTACCGGCGGCTCCTGGACAACAACACCGGAAACGGTTATATCCTGTCGGTCGACGGGAAAGCACACTGCATTGCATACTGGGACGCAGCCCGTGATGCACAATATGGCGGCAAGGCAGAGCTGATCTGCATTCACAGCCTGCCTGATAACTGGCATAAAGGGTACGGCAGTCAGATGATGGATCAGGTGCTGAGCGATATCAGGGAGGCAGGGTATTCCGAAGCGGTCCTATGGGTGTTCAGAGACAACATTCGCGCAAGAGCTTTTTATGAAGCTGAAGGCTTCACGATGACCGGTATTTCAAAGCCTGCGTTTGATACAGAGGAAGTCCTTTATTCCAAAGGATTATGAAAAAGACAAAGCATGATTCAGTAAGGAGGCAGTATGAAACTGAAATTTGTTTTTATCCACGGTACGGCAGGCTGGGGAAGCTACGACAAGCGGAATGAGAAAATGCCCTATTGGGGAATGCGCGGAGGTGACCTGATCAGCTATCTCAATCAAAAAGGGTTTGACAGTTATGCGGTATCGGTCTCACCCTTCGGAAGTGCATGGGACCGTGCCTGTGAGCTGTATGCCCAGATTTACGGAAAGAAGACCGACTATGGGACCAGTCACAGCAAAGTTTACGGCCATGAGAGATTCGGCAGGGATTTTACGGGATGTGCCCTGATCCCTGATCTGAAAGATGATATGAAGCTGGTCCTGATCGGACATTCCTTTGGCGGCACAACAGCAAGATTGTTTGCGGAACTGATGGCTCATGGTGATGAGGCAGAAAGAGCAGCCGCGGAAAACGGAGATATCTCTCCGCTTTTTCTGGGCGGCATGGAAGACAGGATCCATTCTGTCTGTGCTGCTGCATGCGCGATGAATGGCAATTCTTCATTTGATATGCTCAGTGATCCCGGTTTTGATCTGAATTCCGTGAAAGTTCCCTGGTGGAGCAGATATTTCGGCAGAAGAATGTCCAATCAGCTCCAGACGGAGACAGACGGCAGGGATCCCAGGGACTGCGCAGATCATGATATGCAGATCGATCAGGCGGCCATTCTGAACGAAAGGATGTGTACTCTGCCGGATGTATACTATTTTTCCGTGCCGTGCAGCTATACGAAAAAGAGCAATGACAGCTATGTCCCGAAAAAGGGCATGGAACCTTTCTTTGTTATGCGTTCATACCAGATCGGTCAGTATACCGGTATGACAAAAAGGGGGGTACAAGGATCGGTCAGGAATGGAAGGAAAATGACGGAAGGGTCAGTACCATTTCCGAAACTTCGCCATTCGGAGCACCGAGCAGAAAACTGGATCCTCATGATCTGAGACCGGGAATCTGGAATGTCTATCCTGTACATGACGGAGACCATATGTCACTGCAGGGCGGGCTGCTGCATAAAAAGGATATCCGGTCATTCTACCTGGATATGCTTACAATGATCAGTTCTGCCGACTGAAAGAGCGCAGCTGTCATTCAGACTGATACATTTCCGGAAAAATACGATAAGTGATGAGGGACTGATGTCCCTTTTTTGCGCAAGAAAAAACCGGAAGACCATTGCGGTCATTCCGGTCAGTTCAGTAACGCAGCCAGTTGATGATCCAGAGAACTACAGCAAGTCCTCCGGCAATGCACAGGAATTTCCCCACAGGTCCTGAATTGCGGAATGTGGAAATATATTTTCCGAACAAAGCAGTGATCCCTTCGCAGATCTCTGCGAAGAGTTCTCCCAGGCCGGCGGTAAAAATATTCATGAATCTGAAGAACAGCCATAAACTGGGAATGAAGATAATTGCTGCAGCAGCAATTATGCCGAAGATATTTGTGAAGATTGCGGGGATAAAAAATATGTTCATCATTCACCTCAATTACCGCTTCCGAATGATTCGTCAAGCGTTCTGTAGATATACCGCAGTCCATGATAATGGCTCTCGATATATTTCTTTTTGAAAGGCCATTCCGTCATCTCCTGCATATCCTTCAGATAGGTATATTTTCTCAGGAGACTGTTGTCATCCGGATACCAGAAGATGTACATGCTGTCGTAAACCTGCAGGATGCCCGTGCTGTTTTCTGTGACCTCAGGCTCTGTATCCATATGTACCCATTGTTCAGTCGCATAATTGAATACATACAGCCTGTCGGGTGTCATGGACGCAATGCAGTAGTCATAGTTATAGTTGTGGATCGTATTCCATGACAGCAGTGCGCGTCCGGCATGCATGTCATTCGGACCATAAACAGCCCCGTCCGTAAATATTCCGGAGAGCTGGGAGGGATTTGAAAGAACATTGATGGATTTGCTGATATTGTCCCAGAACCATGGGACACGTCCGATGTCATCACAATAACCGACCGTAGCGAGCTCATTCCGTTCTTCCGGGGATGTCTGCATCAGGAAGGTGACAGTTCCGTCATCGTTTCGTTTCGCAAATACTGCATATTTCTCTTCCAGGTCATAGTGGACGAGCTGTCCGTGCTGGGCGGAGAGCTTCACAAGGGCTGCCTGCTCAAGCGGTGCCCGGAATAAGCTTTCCGTATCCATCAGAAGATGGTAGATCTGATCCATCTGTTCCTCTTCACTCATGGCAAGGAATTCATTCCGCCACGGGTATTCTTTCCGGAAACAGTGTCTGGCTGTGGAACCGGAAACATAGTTCACGATAAACAGTTCCTCATCTCCAAGCACATAAGTCTCTATGGAATCGGACAGAATGACTGTATTTCTGTCATTTTTGATCGGACAGGCTTCCTGGCTGAGTACTTTCATTGTTTCGGCGTCATAAACATGAAGTACACCTCCGTGCAGGATAGAGATCGTCGCCGCGTCCGCGTCCAGATTGAATTCGTCCGTGATCTGGCATGGATTACGGTTATCATTTTCGAAGACGTCCATATTCGCGTAGAATTGCCGTAATTCTCCGGAACCAAGTCCGAATACTTTATCCAAAGAGGTCTCGGCAGTGATCAGGTTATGCCTGTTCAGGAACTGCAGTCCGAAGATCTCCCCCGGCTTGGAACGGAATATGCCGTTAATTCCTGTGAAGGCGGTCAGCAGGGGGATGCATACCGTTAGGACCAGTACGAAATTGATCAGTGTGTTCAGAAGCTTTTTCATGAAGGTCAAACCGCTGTTTGACTGCGTACCTGCCATACCGGCTGAATATAATAATCCTGCGCCGCCTGCAGTAACGGCAGTCATAGGCATGATTGCGATCGCGGGAATCAGGACCGGCACATAAGTGACGAGTGTGACGGATGTGATGAAGAATGTCCCGCCGACCGCGAAGCCCGTGATCAGAATACCCGACAGCAATGCTGTCAAGATACCGGCAAAAATGAACCCGGTGACCATAACACCCAATGACCAAACCAGAAGATAAACAGAGATACATCCCAGGCAGGCAATG
>JAFOMZ010000153.1 GCA_017421125.1 Solobacterium sp. | reverse complement strand
TTTTTCTTCGGCTGTTCCTTTTTCTCAGCAGGTTCCTTTTTATCTGCCCTGATGACACGGACTTCCACTTTACGTTCCTGTTCCGTGCGGGGCTTTTCTTTCTTTGCTTTGGGCTGCTGGTTCCCGGAAGGATTCTGCCTGTTGATCTGCTGAACAGGAGCCTCCTGCTTTTTCTGCTCCTGTTTCTTCTGAGCAGGTGCTTCCTGCTTTTTCTGTTCAGGATTCTTCTGAACAGCTGCCTTCTGTTTCTTCTGCTGTGACTGACGTCTGCGCGGCTGTGACTTCTTCTTTGCCGGCTGCTGCTGTACAGGCTGGGCAGGAGCCGGTTCCGCCGGCCTGAGCGTCAGCGCTTCACCGTTCTCCCTGGTCCATGCGGCGGTATTGTCCCCGCCCCTGTGCATGAGGAACTGGGCAGCGGTATTCAGGTCACGGAACGAATAGTTTCTGTCAAACTGGATCCTGCCGTCTTCTGCCTCGGACAATATGCCGGATGACATCAGGCTGGTAAACAGTGACTTCATGGACTTCATTTCCTGCGGTCCGTATGCCTTCATGGTCGTACCGGACAGCACTTCGATGTTGTCGGGACTGTGATAGACAGCCCTTGCATTGACTGTCGGTGCTGTCAGGACGATCATGTCGTCGTCCTTCTCATCTTCGACTGTAACGGAAGCGTCCTCATACGGGTACAGACGGATGATCTGGGCAGCCAGTCTGTCGCAGCGTTCCAGGATATCCTTCGGCGTCCATTCATTCAGCTTGAGGATTTCCGTATTCATGCGGATATGCAGTGTCTTGGACAGTACCTTCTTTTTGAACGCAAAGTCCTGGTTGCCCATGCGGGTATTGTCATACTCTGCGCACAGCGTCAGGTTGCCGATCAGGTTTGCGTAGAAGGAATACTCATCATCATTCTTTGCCTGGGCAGCCTTCTTCCAGTAGTTGTTGGGATGCTGGGGCATGATGTGCTCGATATTCAGGCTGGAAGTATCTACCTCAGCCGTAGCCCCGTCATGCTCGATCCTTTCAAGCACAGGCCTGATGCACATCAGCGAGTATGCGTTGACTTCCCTCAGTCTGCTTCTGAGCAGTTCATCACTCGGCATTGCGTAGGCCTTGCCGCGGTTATAACGGATCAGGTTGACCTTCAGGATGTCCATGATATTCCGCTTGGCATTCTTTTTATGCGCGTTCATCACGGATCTCAGGAGCTGCGGGAAATACCTGCTCAGTCCGCCGGAGTCATTGCCGACCAGTGCCCTTCTCATCAGATAGGAGTCGATCAGGCGTACGACTGCGCAGAGATCCTTTTCACTGATCTCTTCGTCATCAAACATACGGAACATTTCCAGCAGGAAAGGCGCGGGCATCCGTGATTCATTTCTCCGGAATTCCTTCAAGACGCCTTCCAGTGCCGTATTCTCTGCCGGTCCTGTATAGATCTCATAGTAATAACGGCAGTAACGGTTGATGTCCCTCATCCGTACTTCCTTGCTGTCTCTGGAAGTATTCCAGTACTCCTTGAAGCCCTGGTAAACATCCTTCTTGCTCAGGAGGTTATATGTTTTTGCGGCGATATAATACCGGAAGAATTCTTCCAGTTTTCTGGAATCGGGGCAGTATCCCTCCAGCGGCTTCCAGTACAGGCGGTAGTTGCGTTCCTGGATATCGCTGGTGTCGTTCATCAGGATATAATTTCGGATCAGATCGGCTGATGTCAGAGGTGCGCCAGTTGAGTTGATCGACTCAAAGATCTGCTGGGCATTATCATGGTCGGACAGCGGGAATGCCAGGATATCCATCCTGCCGAGCGTGTTCAGTATTTCCAGCAGGGAATACTTCTTCGAGAATTCCCTGATCCGTTTATAAATATATTCATAGTTTCTGTAGACGTTGCCTTCCTTCTCCCTGCGGCTCAGATCTTTCCCGTTGCCGTAGACAAGCTTGGCATAAACGTCATCGTCACTGACCATAGGCTTCAGACGGAGCTTGATCTGTTCCACGGTATGACGGTTATACAGATAATAGTCGTCGATCATTCCTGCAGCGTTGCTGTCGCGTTCTTCTTTGGCGATCGCTTTGAGCGCAAGCAGAAAAATAAAAGATGTCGTCAGTCTCTGCTGACCGTCTACGATCTGGATCTCTTTGTACATGGCAGAGATCTCGGATTCCATGTAGATCAGGATACCGAGAAAATGGGAGCTGATCTTAGCTCCGAGCAGGTCCTCAATATCGTCCAGAAACCGCTTTGTTTCAGAATCAGGATTCCAGGTGTAATTCCTCTGATAAACAGGAATGACAAACTGGGAACCCATCATGGATTTTATAAAGTCAGAAACATTTGTTCTGACCGGTTGTTTCATCATCGAATCATTGCCTCCGTAAAAAACGATACAAGTATACCATTTTTTCACAATCCTGTGGGTTAAATATCAGGATGGAACACAGCAGACCTGTATCAATGGACTGTTCAGTTATCGTCTTCGCTTTGATTGCTCATCACCATGCCAAGACACAGACCGAGCGAAACTCCCATCGGTATCCAAAGACCGGTATTATGCGTAGCGGCACCGATCGCTGAACCGATGGCAAGGCCGATACACATACCGATCGCCATGCCGTTGGAGTTTTCTTTTTTCCTGTTGTTCTTTTCAGTATTCATCATTCATCTCCTCTGTCAGATCCGGAAACAGCATGCCGGCAGATCGTTACTGTTCATTTTCTCCCTCAGAGTCTGCTCCTGCGACATAATATCCTTTCACATCACTTTCCGTGATCAGAACAGACTCCTGGTGAAAGATCGTACAAAGATCTTTCGCAATACTCTTTACGGTCTGCTTGTCTGTATCGATCAGTTCCAGTACAAGGGAATTCTCCTCGGTGTATTCTCCGTCTTCGTGGTAGTATCCGCCCTGTTCAACATCCACGGAAAATGCCGCGTGATGCTTTTTGCATACATCTTTCAGTACTTCCAGGTATTGTTCGGTCTCATATTTCTGCTGTCTTGTATCAGAATCGTTCAGGCCGACGTAGATCCGTGTCTCAGACATCCGGACGTCCCCGTCCTCATGCCCTGAAGCATGCCTTACAGCTGACTCAAGGAGCTGTTTGTGCTTCTGCAGCATCATATGATGCAGCAGCGCGGCAGTATTTTTATGCAGCATATTTCTATTCACTCCCCATCCAGGTAAAAAGAAGGTACAAGTTCATGACCCGTAAACTGACCGCAGTAAGGCAGACCGGCTTCTCTGACCTTGTGAATGTGCTCTTTCAGTTCGGCAAGGCTCATTACCGAAAGTCCGTTTTCCCATGACTGGGTCTACGCATACATGTAATCCGGATCTACAGGGTCTGTATATCCTCCGCTTCCGACTGACATATGCTGTTCCGCCTTTCTG
>JAFOMZ010000152.1 GCA_017421125.1 Solobacterium sp. | reverse complement strand
TAATTCCTTGATTTGTTCGAGCGTGAAATGCTTTAGCGCCATATCTGTTACCTCATCATCAGTGTAACAGCCAGAAGAAAACCCTGTAATGGGTCAGAAGTACTTTTTTTCTTCTGTCCGTTTTACAGGGTTCAGTTTATTCAGTCAGGGTAACTATTCTTCATCGGAAATTTCTTCTTTATCAGAATGATTTTTTGAACCGTAAGTGACGCCGGTAGGGATCAGCGCTTCAGTGCTTCCGGCAAATCCGCGTACAACACATTCTGTAAAATCGCTGTTTTTGACAAAGTGCATAAAATATCTTTCGCGTTTGTCGCCTGCTTTCCAATGGGTCATATGTTCACTGTTTTTTCCATCAAGCAGTGATGCGTAGATCTCCTGCAGATCATCGTAAGATAAAGGAACATCACTCACCGCAAACGGATGTTTTTCCTGTACACCTTTTACCATAAATACAGGATTATGTCTGCCCCAACGATCAGGATTGTCATAATGATAGCCATGATCCGACATGATTATGATGGCAGAATTATCATAAACACCGGCTGCTTTCAGTTTTTTCAGATACGTGTCGGTGATCGTCATAGCTGCTTCGATATTCTTTTCATATGTTCCTTCAGAACTGTCAATGACATTTACGTTCTTATCATAGCGGAAGGGTACATGTGCGCCTTCGATATGGATGAATCGGAAACATGGTTCATCTGTAAGTATGATCTCGTTTTCGGACAGTGACTCGTAAAAATTCGTGTTGTTATATGAGAATTTCTGATAGTCTCCTGAACCTTCCATATAGTAAAAATGTCCTGTCTGGGGGAATGTAAACTGCTTCAGCTGATAAGGAAGCTCTTTAAACAGTGCAATGATCAGCATCATGCGGGCAAATTCCGGCAGTGAACGTACTTCTCCGCTGATCGGAATAATATTTTCAAAGTCTGATATCTGATCCTGATCGATCATCAGACTGTCTTCATAAAGCCCCATCCTGTAGTTGTCCTGTTTAAGCCTGCTGAACAACGGAGATGATTTCAAGGCTTCGGGGTAGAATTCTCTGAATGGTTTCTCTTTTTTTGTCCAGGCTCCTGTCAGGATCTGCGGAATGGCGTAAGCCGTATATGCATATGAGCCTACAGTGTCCGGGAAGTAAGAGAAGTCTTCAAACATTTCTGTATATTCCGGGTGCGTATCCAGCATCTCATGGAATACCCGTGAATCGACCGCGTCAAGAACAAATACAACAAAGTTTTTATCTGTTGACATCGTGTATTCGTTCTCTGTGGAAATGACATGGAAGGATTTACGGATAAACCCTCCATTCTGTACAGCTGTTACAAGCAGGGAAATTGTCAGTACAGTTGTGATCAGCACGGAAAGCTTTTTCATGATCCTGGTAAATCTCTTCATATGAAGAAAACGGATCAGCAGGATAAAGACAAGTGAGACAGTCAGCCAAAGAACTGCCGACTGCAGTTTTTCGGCTTCGTACAAACCCCAGTCGATAACACTTCCATCCATCAGGGGAAGAGATCCGGCCAGGAAATTGCTTTGAATATAGAAACAGAGATAGATGACGGAAGCACCCGCAAATACGATCTGATACAGTCTGTCATAGATCAGCCAGCAGATGGTAAAACCGATCATACAAAACAGGACTGCGGGAATGAATACCTTGATCATTGTTCCGATAACAACATATAGGTCAAACCAGAAATCATCCACATTTGACAGATAGAGCAGGACCGGTTCATTGACGAGTACCATGAAGCATCCTGCCACAGAAAGATACAGTGCTGGGATCATATCACTCAGATATTTTTTTCGGAATGAGGTCTTATGTCTGTCACGTTTTTCTGAAGCGGCAGTATCATGACTTTCCCCGATTGTCTGCCTCTGATGAGAAACCGGATCATCAAAATACAGGAGATCGCTTTCACTGTTGATATCTTTTTCAGGCAGTTTATTGCGCAGCCTGCGGCTTAAGCGCCTCCAGTAAACACTGAAAAATGCACCGAGAGCGATAACGGCACCTGCGACTGCCTGAATTGCATAAGTCATTACAGAAGGATCAACATATGCGTGTACTCTTAACGGAAAGAAGACAGCATACCATACTGTGAAGTACATGATACTCAGAAATTTTCCGAAATTTTCTTTGATATATTTTTCCATAATTACCATCTTTGTAAATAATTAAATTATTATTTACTATAACCAAAACATTATAGCACCTATATAGGATAATTTCAGATGTTTATATCATCATCAGCTCAAAATTGTAATAAATTCAGATGTGTATAAATATAGTAAAGCTGAAGTGATTATATTGCTATATGATTCAAGATCATGACAGATTTTTTAAATTGTGTTCAAACGCTACAAAAATATGTATAATGTAAAAAGTTGGATTTTTATAATTTTACATCTATGGGGGATATGTCATGGAATGGTTTTCGGCTTTGTTAGGAACGGTTATGAATATATGTTATTGTCTGTGCAAAAACTATGGACTGGCGATCATTTTGTTCACACTGATCACAAAAATCATTCTTTTCCCGCTTTCTGTATGGGTTCATAACAATTCGATCAAAATGGTGAAGATGCAGCCGGATCTTAACCGTATCAAAACCAGATATTACGGAGATAAAGACACGATCTCCGAAGAACAGTCAAAGCTTTATAAAAAAGAAGGATACAATCCTCTGGCTACGCTGATCCCACTGATCATACAAATCACACTACTGATGGGAGTCGTTGCTGTTATCTACCGGCCGATCAGTTATATCCTCAAGGTTCCTGCTGATATTACCGGATCATTTATTACAACTGTTCTTGAACGGCATGAAGAACTAGATCCGGAATCCAATTCTCTTCTGCTGGCTGTCATAGAGGATATTCAGAACGGAGACGATATGGTTCTTGAGACCTATTATGCTTCTTCAGAAAACCCTGAGGCAGCATCAGCAGTTGACAGGATCCGTTCGTTCCATCTGTCTTTCCTGGGTATCGATCTCAGCTGGATCGCTTCCATCCGCGGCGGCCTGTCACTGATCGCGCCTCTCATGGCAGCTTTTTCGGCATGGCTTCTGAGTGTTGCTGAAAATCAGGCCAACGTTCTTCAGAAAGAGCAGGGATGGTGGGGAAGATACGGTACCATGATCTTTTCTGTGGCACTCTCTCTGTATCTAGGCTTTTACGTTCCTGCCGGAGTGGCTCTTTACTGGGTAGCAAGCAATCTTTTGGCGATCGCTCAGCAGTATCTGCTGAACTGGATGATCGATCCTCGAAAAAAGGTCGATTATGAGGCGCTGCTGCAGACACAGAAAGAACTGGATGAGCTGGAGGGACCAAAAGAAAAATTCAAACTGAATGATCCGCTCCGCAGACGTGTCAGACAGGATTATAAGCGTTTCTTTTCCGTCAGAAACAAACATCTGGTTTTCTACTCTGAATCCAACGGATTCTATAAATACTATGCGGGAATGATCGAGTATATCCTGAAGTATACAAACATTCCGATCCATTATATAACCAGTGATCCTGATGATCATATTTTTGAAATGGCTAAGAATGATCCTCAGATCATTCCTTATTACATCGACATGAAAACACTGATCACTCTGATGATGAAGATGGATGCCGATGTTGTGGCAATGACTATGCCGGATCTTGAAACATATCAGATCAAAAGAAGCTACGTCCGCAAGGATATTGAATACATCAATCTCTGCCATGGGATCGGCTCCTATAATCTGACATTCCGGAAAGGTGCAGTCGATCATTTTGATACGGTCTTTCTCGCCGGAAAACATCAGGTAGAAGAGATCCGCAAGCAGGAGAAAGTATATGAACTGCCAGCAAAAGTATTGCTGGAATGCGGTTATCCGCTGCTGGACGACATGCGCAGAGACTATCAGGCAGCATCTCATGTACCGCATGATCAGAAGATCGTGCTGATCGCCCCGTCATGGCACACAGGCAATATTATGGACAGCTGTCTGGAAGAGATCCTGGATGCGTTGAAAGAGGAAGATTACCGTATCATAGTACGTCCTCATCCTCAGCATGTTCGTCATAACGGACCTAAACTTGAAGCACTGAAGGCAAAGTATAAAGATAACGAAAATATTGAAATACAGACGGACTTCACCTCAAACAGTACCGTATTTGAAGCGGATATCATTGTCAGTGACTGGTCAAGCGTAGCTTATGAATTCGTATTTACTACGGATAAACCTGCTGTATTTGTCAATACACCGATGAAGGTCATGAATCCGGAATATCAGAGGATCGATACTGTACCGTTTGATATCTGGACTCGTGATGTCATCGGTATGTCCGTTGAACTGGAAAAGGTAGAAGAGATCAGGGAAAAGATCGCATATCTGCTCAGTCATAGCGATGAATATCGTGAAACCATACAGAAGCTCACAAACGAATATGTGTTCAATCTGGGAAACAGTGCGGAAGTCGGTGCCAGATATATCATCGATGCTGTATTCCGCAAAGTCCGTGAACGTCATGAAGGAGATAAGCAGGAAGCGTGAATCTTATGAAACTGGTCAGAATTCTTTATTATGCCTTTTTGCTGGATATCATGCTGATGATACGCGTTCAGGCATATATCGATCCGTCCGTGACGACCTATGCAATCCAGGCGCTGGCCGGTGTATTGATCGGTCTCAGCGCATTTTTGAATATCTATTGGCACAGGATCGTACGCAGATTGAATATCGGTACAGCTTCTTATAAAGAACATGAAAGTGATGAACTGTATTTCAATGACCCTGTGACAGGGATAAAGAATGACCTTCACTATCCGGAACTCAACGAAAACTTGAAAACCGGTATCTGGAGCGATATTCTTGCTGCAGTATGCATACCTGCAGCTCTGGTGTATCTGCTGATCGTTTACGGTCCGTCAGAGATCTATGCAAGCAACCACAATGAATTCTGGTTTGATTTTCCGATCATGATCAAGGCGGCAGTTCCGCTGTTTTTTCTGTTTTGCGTGTTATTGACCGTGATCCTGCTGATCGTCTGGAAATACAATCGCAGAGCATTCAGGATACTGTGTGCTGCAGTGTTCTGTGCAACAGTGATCCTGTATGTCCATGGAGTATTTATGTCCGGACATGTACCGCCTATGGATGGTACGACACCTGTATGGAATGAGTACTCTGCAGATATGATCATTTCACTGCTGGTTACGGTCCTGGTTATTGCTGTTACCGCTGTCATGCTCCATCTGCTGAATGACGCAGGGCAGATCCTGATGACAGTCATATCATTTCTGATTGCTGCAGCATTGGGGATCATGAACATCATCATGGTATTTACAACAAATATCATGGATCAGAAACTGCATTACATCATTTCGGAAGAACATTATTCTGAGCTGTCACCGGAGAAAAATTTCATCATATTTCTTCTGGATGCTGTAGACTCCCGGGCCGTACAGCAGCAGATGGCTGAAGAAACAGAACTTTATCAGGAAGCATTTACTGATTTCATGTTTTATCCGGATACTTCCGGAACATATTCCTTCACGCAGGAAGCCGTACCGTTTATCATGAACGGAAAATGGTTCGAGAACCAGGAGAATTTCCATGATTTTCAGAAGAATGCCATGCAGGAATCACCACTGTTTCAAAGGCTCGAAAGAGAAGAATGGCTGATCGATTACTATGACCATGATCTCATGTACCTGACAGATTATGATACGATCGGCCGTTATCGCAATGCATACCGCTATGACACAGGATTCTCGTCTTTGACAGGATATGCAGAAGCATCACTGAGATTAACTCTTTTTAAATATGCACCATATTATCTGAAACCGCTGATCCATTTTGAACCGGGTGAATTTCTCTCTCTCCGGAAACTGCCGGAAGGTATGGTCGCCAATGATTTTGATCATGGAAATGTACGTTTCCACGAACAAATGAGCAATACTGGATTCACTTTATCAGATGACTTTTCACCGGTGTTTAAGTTCTATCATCTCGATGGTGCACATACACCGTTCGATTATAATGAAGACTTTTCCGTGATCGAGCCCGGAAAGGGCAGTTATCGTACGGATGTAACGGTCAGTATGAAGACTGCAGCAGAATTCGTGCAGGAATTGAGAAAGACAGATGTCTATGACGATACCGCAGTGATTATCATGGCAGATCATGGCTATGGCTTTGAAAACACCGGATTAACTGAAAGAGCGAATCCGCTGCTGATGGTAAAAGGTTTTCATGAACGCCATGAATTCAGGATATCTCAAGCTCCGATCTCCTTCACTGATCTTCAGGACCTTTATACATCGCTGATGGGCGGAAACAAAGAAGATGAGCAGTTTGTGTGGAAGGAAGGAGACCGTCGTCAAAGACGTTTTCTTGGTTATCACTATAACAAAGAATATGAAATGACAGAGTTTATCCTTGAAGGAAATGCCTCACATCAGGAAGATTATAAGCCGACAGGGAATATCTATACACGTCCATAATTCATCACGCTTGAAAGTTTTTATGATGCGGATTGCGTTAATAAAACAGATCAGCTTGAAAGAAGGTGAACATATGAAACAAACAGAATTGAATCAGGCAGAAGCCTTAGTGCTGAGTGAGATCAGAAAATGCAAAGGGTTCGATCGATATGAACTTGCAGCACGAACAGGCTGTTCGCGTGGCAGAGTGAATAAACTGTTGAAACAATTAAAAGAAAAAGGCTGCCTCAGCAGTGATAACAGACTGACTGGTCAGGCTGAAGAACTGTTTTGCAGATCGGTACCTAAAAATGCCGTGATCCTGGCTGCAGGTTTTGGAATGCGCATGGTACCGATCAATACAGAAACATCTAAAGCGCTTCTTGAGGTAAAAGGAGAAAGACTGATAGACCGTCTGATCTGTCAGCTTCATGATGCGGGGGTCCATGATATTACGGTCGTAACAGGCTTTATGAAAGATTCATTTGAATACCTGATCGATGAGTATGGTGCCGATATCGTATATAACCCGGATTATTCAGTGAAAAACAATCTGTTCAGCCTGTACAGGGTCTTGGATAAGATCGGTGATACCTACATCATTCCCTGTGATCTTTACTGCAGGAACAATCCGTTCCGGAGCTGTGAACTGGTTTCCAGGTATGTGATCGGGACGGAAACAACCGGAGACAGCATGGTGAGAGCAGGGAGAAACGGCGTTCTGCAGCGGACACGCGGAAAAGGAAACCGGATGTATGGTATCTGCTATCTGCGGAAAGAAGATGCAGCTTTTCTGCGCAAACGGGTCATGGAACTGGTATCTGCAGGAAATCACGACAGGATGTTCTGGGAAGAAGCGCTGTTCTCTGAAGGGGCTCCGCGTATCTTTGCAGATATCGCTGAACCGGATGATATTACAGAGATCAATACATATGAACAGCTCCGTGACTTTGATCATCACTCTGAAGCTCTTCAATCTGATGCGATAGAAACGATCTGCAGGAAGCTTCATGCCGCACCGGAGGAGATCAGGAATATTCTTGTGCTGAAAAAAGGGATGACCAACCGGTCATTCCTGTTTACCGTACATGATTGCCAATATATCATGCGGATCCCGGGAGAGGGAACTGATCAGCTGATCGACCGCAGGCATGAAGCAGAAGTCTTCCGTACGATACACGGAAAGGGTCTTTGTGATGATCCTGTGTATATTGATGAGAAGACCGGATACAAGATCACACGTTATCTGACAGATGTCAGAACATGTGATCCGTTCAATGATGAAGATCTGAAACGGTGCATGCGGAAACTGAAAGAATTTCATGAAATGAAACTGTCTGTCGGACATTGCTTTGATCTGTTCGGGCAGATCATGTTTTACGAATCGCTTTGGAACGGAAATCCTTCAGTCTATCGTGATTACGAACAGACCAAAGCTGACGTATTCCTTCTGAAGGACTATCTGGACAAACAGCAGAAAGATCTCTGTCTGACGCATATCGATGCTGTATGTGATAATTTCCTGTTCTATCAGGAAAACGGGGAAGAAAAACTGCAGCTGACAGATTGGGAGTATGCCGGCATGCAGGATCCGCATGTGGATATTGCCATGTTCTGTATCTACAGTATGTACAGCAGGGAACAGGTCGATCATCTGATCGATCTATACTTTGAAGGATCCTGTACGGATGATGTGCGCTTGAAGATCAAATGCTATATCGCTGTGTGCGGTCTTCTCTGGTCCAACTGGTGTGAATATAAACGCCAGTTTGGTGTTGAGTTCGGAGAATACAGCCTGCGGCAGTACCGCTTTGCAAAGGACTATTCCAGATATGTGTTATCACAGACCGGGATAAGGGAGACAATGAAATGAAACATCAGGTAAAACGCGCAGTGATCGTTGCGGCAGGTACGGGAAACCGTATGCGTCCTCTGACACTGAATATACCGAAGCCGCTTGTTAAAGTCAGCGGTAAGCGAATGATATCAACTGTGATCGATGCTTTGGAGCAGAATGGGATCACCGAGATCCATGTCGTCGTTGGATATTTGAAAGAACAATTTGCCTGTCTGAAGGAGGACTACCCGCAGATCGACCTCATTGAAAATCCGATGTATGACACCTGCAATAATATCTCATCCCTGTATTTTGCAAGACAGTATCTGGAGGAATGCATCATCCTAGACGGTGATCAGATCATCCATGATCCGAAAATACTTCATCCTGAATTTGACCGGTCCGGTTATAACGCTGTTTGGACCGAAGAGGAAACCGGGGAATGGCTCATGCAGGTGAAGGACGGAGTTGTACAGTCATGCAGCCGCAGCGGCGGTAAAAGAGGGTGGCAGCTGTACAGTATCAGCCGATGGACTGCGGAAGACGGGAGAAGACTGAAAAAGCATTTAGAGTATGAATTTGATGAAAAGAAAAACAGAAACATTTACTGGGATGACGTTCCCATGTTCTGTCATTTTGATGAGTATGAACTAGGTATCATTCCAATGAACAGGGGAGATGTTGAAGAAATCGACAGTCTGCAGGAACTGGCAGAAGCCGATCCCGCTTACAGTATTCTGCTGAAGGAGAGTTATGATGAACATACAAAAGAATGAACAAAGCAGAAGGATCGATCCCTGGACAACGATCGTACCGTTTGGTTCGATCCTGATCCTCTGCATCATATTTATTATTTCTCCGGAGCAGTCCACGCAGATGCTTTCTTCTATCCGCTTTTTTCTGGGAGATACATTTGGAGTGTATTATCTGCTCGTCGGTCTGGCGATCCTGATCCTTTCCCTGTATATTGCATTTTCGAAGATCGGTCAGATACGTTTAGGCGGTCAGGATGAAAAACCACAGTACGGTTTCTGGACATGGGGTGCGATGGTATTTACCTGCGGTCTGGCGGCGGATATCCTCTTTTATTCCTTCTGCGAATGGATATATTATGCCCAGGAACCTCATGTTGCCGAGCTTGGCAGCATTCAGGAGTGGGCAAGTACTTATCCGCTGTTTCACTGGGGACCGACTGTATGGAGTTTTTATGCAACGCTTGCGGCATGTTTCGGGTTCATGCTGCACGTACGCGGTGTCAGGAAGCAGAAGTATTCTGAAGCCTGCCGTCCGATCCTCGGAGCAATGACAGACCGCTGGCCGGGAAAACTGATCGATGTGCTGGCAGTTACGGCACTGATCGCAGGAACGGCTACAACATTCTCTGTTGCGACTCCGCTTCTTTCAGCAGCTTTGTCTAACGTTTTTGGAATTCCCGATTCCAAATATGTGACGATCATGATCCTGCTGGTGACATGTCTCGTATATACGATTGCGGTCCTGCGCGGTATCAAGGGGGTATCCTGGCTGGCTAATGCATGTATGTATCTGTTCGGCGCACTTTTAGCTTATGTCCTGGTATGCGGCGGACAGGCGAGGTATATCATTGAAACAGGAGTATCTGCTCTCGGCAATATGCTGCAGAATTATATTCAGCTGAGTACATGGACGGATCCTCTGCGTACCAGCAGTTTTCCTCAGAACTGGACGATCTTTTACTGGGCTTACTGGCTTGTGTGGTGTGTAGCTTCACCGTTTTTTATGGGCAGTATCAGCAGGGGGAAAACCATACGTGAAGTGATCCTGGGAACATATGTATTCGGTGTATCCAGCACGCTGATATCCTTTATCATTCTCGGCAATTACGGATTGGGACTGCAGATGACAGGCAGGTTTGATGCGATCGCATTCTATCAGTCCTGCAGTGATCTTTATCAGACTGTGATAGCGATCATAGGAACACTTCCCCTATATAAAGGGATCCTGATCCTGCTGATCGTTTCCATGATCGCATTTTATGCGACAAGCTTTGACAGCATTACACTGGTTGCTTCCCAATACAGCTACAAAGAATTCAGGGAAAATGAGGAAGCAGGAACAGGAATGAAAATGTTCTGGGCAGTTCTGCTGATCATGCTGCCGATCGCACTGATCTTTTCGGAAGGCTCAATGAATAACCTGCAGACTGTATCGATCATTGCGGCATTTCCGATCGGAGCGGTTATCCTGCTGATCATTTTCAGTTTTATAAAAGATGCCGGAAAGTATCTG
>JAFOMZ010000151.1 GCA_017421125.1 Solobacterium sp. | reverse complement strand
TGTATAGACCTTGCCGCCGAGCTGGTTCAGCATCTGCTTCAGCTGTGATCCGTTCAGTGTGACGGATTGTTTTGCCTGTGCCTGCGTGATCTTGAGCTGTTCTTTTGTGAACATCTGCATGATCTGTGCCAGCTGCATGCCGCTCAGTGTAACAGTTGCATCAGCGGATGTTGTCTGTGTCTGCGGCTGCTGGGGCTGTGTGCCGAACAGATTGCCGAGCAGTGAGCCTGTGCTGTTCTGCTGGGGCTGCTGTACCTGCTGAGGCTGGGGCTGGGGCTGCGCGCCGCCGCCGAGCAGTGCGGAAAGCAGACCGCCGGTCGGGCTGCTCTGCTGTGCTGATGTGTTATTGCCGGATGTTGACTGCAGCATGTTCATGACTGCGAGCAGGTCATTGGCATCCAGCTTGCCGTCAAGCAGGGCACCGATGCCGGATGCTCTTGTGACGCCGTCGGGTTTGCTGCTGAAGCCGCCTGTCATCTTCATCAGGTTTTCCGCATCGATCTGTCCTTCTGCGCCGAGGAACAGCTTCATGATGTTGTTTTCGGAGACCTGTCTTGTGATCTCGGATACCTGGGAATCACTCAGTTTTTCGTCTGCCAGGATGCCTCTGACGACGCCTTCCGTGCCGTCTTTCAGCATGTCGTTCATTTTTGAAGGATCGGATGCCAGGGCATTCAGAACCTTGCTGACTTCATTATTTTTTTCACTCATCGGTAACTACCTCATTTCTACCAATATTTTGACATTCAAAGGCATGAAAGTACAGCAAATATTCAGCGAATCACGTCTCTTCCCTTTATAATTAAGAACATATAGAAATCAGGAGGATCGAATTATGACTGATATGCTCGCCAGATACAAAGCTGCTGAAAAGCTTGTTCCCTGGAATACGAAACATGCCGTCCTGAACGGCAAGCCTGCAGCGAAACCGCTGGACGAAACACATTTTTACTGGGCAGAGGAAGTACGTGAAGGTGAAGATGTTTATTCCGTATTCCGCAAAGTCAGTACCATTGACGGAACAGAGGAGGATCTCTTTGATCACGCAAAGCTGTGCGGCCTGCTGTCAACGGACCATATTCCTTTCACTTCCTGCAAAGTGAAAGACGGGAAGATGGAATTCACATATGAAGACTTTGATTATACATACAGCCTGGATGAAGGGACCCTTGAAAAGACGGGATTCCATCAAGAACGCGCAGTCTCCGTTTCACCGGACCGGACAAAGGAGATCTTTGTCAGGGATCACAACATGTGGATCCGCGACTGTCAGGACGGAAAGGAAACACAGCTGACATATGACGGCGTCAAAGACTTCGAATACGGCAAATGCGCGGAATACAGCGGATATATCACGGACCGTGTCAAGGGAAAGCCGGAAGTGCCCGGTGTGCTGTGGGCACCCGATTCAAAGCATTTCCTGACGTTCAAGCTCGATCAGAGGACGGTACCGGAGCTGTTTATCATACAGTCCTACGATGAGGAGACAAGGGAAAGCATCCGTCCCCGCCTGCATACATATAAGTGCTCATTCCCGGAGGATAAAGAGATCCCGCTTGCGTATTACTGCATGGGTGACGCCGAGGCATGCACGCTGACCATGCTTGATATGGAACCGCAGCCTGCCGGAGGTCCGCTGTTCGGTGAGCATTACGGGATGGCAAAATGGCTGGATGACAGCAGTGCCGTCTATACGACGCTTGTCCGCAGAGGCTGCAAATCCGCCGCGTTCGTCCTGATGACGACAGACGGGAATGTCAGAACACTGCTGGAAGAAGCCAGCGATACAGCGCTGAACATCAGGACACACGGAAACCTGGACGGCTTCAATGATTACTGCGCAAGCAACTTCCTGTCACAGGACAAAAAGACACTCGTATGGCAGAGTGAGCGTGACGACTTCGCGAGACTGTTCCGTTATGACGCGGAAACAGGAGAACTGCTGAACGCCATGACGCCGGCAGACTGCAGTGTCGGTGAACTGATCTCCTATGACGATACGCATGTTTATTTCTATGCAAGCAACCTTTCCTGCACAAGCGACCCGTATTACCAGCTTGTCTGCAGGACAGCATATGACGGAAGCGGTTTTGAAGTCCTGACACCGGAAGACGGCATGCACAGGTGCACGATCATCAACGATATGATCATCGATACATGGAGCAGGGTCGACTGCCCGCCTGTTACAAACCTCAGGAAGAAGGACGGCACGCTGGTCAGGGAGCTCGTTTCTGCCGACATCAGCGACCTGCTTGCCAGGGGCTATATCATGCCGGAGCGCTTCACGGTCACCGCAAGCGACGGAAAGACGACGCTGTACGGCATCCTGATCAGACCGGCAGACTTCGATGAAACAGAGAGCTATCCGTTCATTGACTACATTTACGGCGGCATGCAGTGCTACAACGTCCCGAAAGCATTCGCTTATGAAGGCGCGATCGACGGCAGGGAAATGATGGGCGGCCTGGAAGAACTGGCACAGCTCGGCTTTGCCGGCATTATCCTGGACGGTCTGGGAACACCCGGCAGAGGAAAGAAACTGCACAATATCAGCTATGAAAATATCCACGGCTGCGCGGGACTGAAGGACCATGTCACATCACTGCCCGAACTGAAGGAGAAATTCCCGTTCCTGGATCTTGACAGAGCAGGTATGTGGGGCAATTCCGGCGGCGGATGCGCAACATCCAGGGCAATGCTGGAATACCCCGACACATATAAGGTCGGCGTATCTTCTGCCGGCAACCATGACCAGCGTATGTACAACAACCAGTGGACGGAAACATATTACGGTCTGTACAACAAAGAGATCTATATCAAGGGTGACAATACGGCACTGGCAAAGAACCTGAAAGGCCATCTGTACATCGTACACGGGGCAATGGATGACAATGTCGCCATGTCGCAGTCGATCCGTCTGATCGATGCGCTGATCAACGAAGACAAGGACTTTGACTTCCTGATCCTGCCGCGCACCAACCACAACGTACCGGCAAACCCGTACTTTATCCGCCGCAAGATGGACTACTTTGTCAGATATCTGCTGGAAGAGGAAGTACCTTCATACAGATTCGTCATGCCGGAGGACTGAGATGAACAGGATCACCGGAAGCAGCAGGATCCTTGCGGAAAACCTGATCGCTTCGATCATGAAGGACTATGATGCCTGCGGCCTGGCCGCCTGCATCATCGACCATACGGGAACTGTTCAGTATGAGATCTTCAGAGGGGAACGTGAAAAAGGCACCGGAAAAGAGATCAACGGTGACACGATCTTCGGCCTGGCATCCGTTACAAAGTCATTCACGGCACTCGCGATCATGCAGATGGCGGAAGCAGGCATCCTGTCATTGGATGATCCCGTTTCAAAGTATATTCCCGAATTTACCAACAGGAATACGGATACCGTGAAGATCAGTCACCTGCTGAGTCATGCCGGAGGATTCTTTCCGCTGCCCAGGATCGTCGTCGATCAGGTAGCAGAGCAGCTTGGCCTGCATGAAGAAACAGACGGGGACCTTGCTTACAATGAAGCACTGGCTGCCGAAGGCGGCAGACTTGTGGCACAGCGTCTTGACGAACAGACTATGGAACACGGACTGAACGGCAGACCGGGAGAATACCTCAGCTACTGCAATGATGGTTTCGGACTGCTGTCAGAGATCATCCGCAGATACGGAGGGTATCCGTCCTATGCGGAATACCTGAATGAAAAGGTGCTGAAGCCGATGGATATGCATCGGTCCTTCTGTGACTTCGTACGTCCGGCAAACGATGAAAATGCCGCGATGCTGTATCAGAAAAAAGACGGTGTCATGACAGGACACCGGGATTATCATGACACCGCGTTCGTGCTGAACGGAGGCGGTGCCATGAAGTCGACACTGAATGATCTGAAAAAGTACCTGGCGATGTACCTGAACAAAGGCATTGCCCTGAACGGCAGGGAGATCCTGAGTGATTACAGTGTACATGAAATGGTAAAGGGACGGATCCCGTACGGACATGACGGCAGTTACGGCTATGGGCTGTATAC
>JAFOMZ010000150.1 GCA_017421125.1 Solobacterium sp. | reverse complement strand
CCGACACTGGCGATATCAAGGAATATCTTGGCACCGCGCAGATGATCTGCCTTGATCGTATAGCAGCCCCTGTCATATTCAACGGTAGCGCCGAGTGCTTCAAAGCCTTTGATGTGCAGGTCGATCGGTCTGGGACCAAGATAGCAGCCTCCCGGCATCTTCATCCTGACATAGCCGTATTTGCCAAGAAGCGCACCCATAAAATAATAGGAAGCTCTGAGCTTGGTAACGACGCTGTCATCCAGACTGACGTTTTTCATATTTGTCGGATCAATGATCAGATGGTCGTTTGCCTTCTGGATCACATCCACATTCAGAATATGGAGAATTTCAGAAAGATTATCCACATCAGCGATCTCCGGAACGCCGACGATCGTTACCGGACCGTTAGCCAGTACTGCGGCCGGGATCAGCGCAACTGTTGCGTTCTTGGAACCCGATATCGTTACCGAGCCGTTCAGCGGTCTTCTGCCGCGGATTCTGATGATTTCCTGCATATATGTTCTCCCTCTGACAAGATTGATGCCATTTCATAAATATCTTTGACGATATGATCAGCCCCTGACTGGTCCTGACGGAAACGGTCATCCCGTCTGGCGATCACGGTCATGCCTGCCTGTTTCCCGGCAGTGATGCCGCGGCAGCTGTCTTCATAAACGATACATTCCTCCGGAAGTACTCCCAGTTTTTCCGCTGCGGTCAGGTAGATATCCGGCGCCGGTTTCGGCGGAAATTTCTCATCACCGCTCAGGATCACATCATAACAGTCTGTGATGCCGATACTGTCGAGTACCTCATATATGGTATCCCTCGGTGAGGAGGAGCAGACTGCCGTCAGGAATCCTTCGTCATGGATCCTGCGGACCGTTTCCGGTACACCCGGAAATACAAGATCGACCGGCTTCACAGGATGCTCGATACCGAAGTACCGTTCATTTCTCCGGATCAGTTCTTCCCGTTCAACGCTTCCTCCAAGCAGTTCATACAGGATGCTGTAAGTCTCATCCATGGTCGTCCCAAGGATCTTCCAGACGGACTCTTCATCACCTGTATATCCGTATTCCCGCATCCATTCGATCGTCCCGTTCATATACCACGGTTCACTGTCAAACAGGATGCCGTCCATATCAAATAGTATCGCTTTGATCATATCCGCCTGTATTTTACTGTATTTCCCTGTATTCGCCAAGGGAAAGCATACTGCCGTGACCATTGATATATATCCGGTCACGGCAGTACTGACTGCAGATCAATAATGGCAGGATTCAATGTTATGATCCTTCAGGTACTGCTTCACACTGTCCCTGCACAGGAGCTCGACTTCCCTGACACGGTCAAAGGAATAGTTGCTGCGAGTATACAGGTCGCGGTCACAGTATCCGGGATGACACATGATCTCAATATCTTCACCCTTGTATTTTTCCAGGATCCCGAACAGGCATTCTTCCGTCACTGTTTCCCTGTAGAATTCTGAAACAAATCTGTAAGGTCCGTACTTTCTGAGTTCAAGTCCGTATTCTTTTCCCAGCTGCTTTGCGATCCCGGTCAGCTGGTCTGTAAACGTATGGACATGATGATGGGAATCGATATGCGTCGGCATCCGTCCGAACAGCACGATAAAGCGTTCGATCTGTGCTTTCCATTCTCGGTAGATCTCCTCACTGTCAAATTCATGAACTTTGACTTCCCCGCTTTTGAAGAAGACACCATTTTCATCAGTCAGCGTCCTGTTCTCTGTCAGCGGTCTTCCCGAGCTCAGGACCAGATGCACGCCGACACCCAGATCAGGACAATCCTTTACCAGTTCAGCAGCTTTTTCGATGTAGTTTTCATTGCACATCGCTGTCGTTGAACGTACGATGCCGTTTTTGTAAGCATCGATGATGCCGTAGGTGTTTCCGAGCGTATAGCCCAGATCGTCTGCATTCATGATCAATTTCATTATTCTCTTCTCCCGGGACCTGATGCTGTCCCTGTCTGTATCTTTATTATGACACAGCAATGTAACAGCAATACATACAATGCATAAGATATCAGTAAATGATCTGCAGACAGCAGCCGAAAAAAGAGAAGTCCCGCAGGCTGTAAAGCAGGTACTTCCCTTTGATCTTCAGAATTCATGAACAGCTCAGTCTGCCGGTGACCGGTCAGACACAGATCTGCCCGATATTATCATCCCGTTCCGGATCATCAATGACAGGAATTTCCTGCTCCTCCAGTCCGAAATACTCATTCAGGAATACACCGATCCCGTCTTCATCATTTGACAGGGTGACGAAAGAAGCCACTGCCTTAACCCGTTCATCACCGTTCGCCATAGCAACACCGACATAGTCCCGTACCATATCAAAATCGTTCATCGCGTCTCCGAACGTCATCAGTTCTTCCGGCTTCAGGTCCATATGTTCCAGCATCAGCTGGATGCCCCTGGATTTGGACAGTTCCGGGTTGACGCATTCCAGCAGGATCGGTGCCGAACGGAATGTATGATACAGCTCAGAAGGCGGAAGAGTCTCATAGTGTCTGACGATCCTGTCCATCTCTTCCTTTTCGGCAATGACAAGCAGTTTTCCCATTTCTTTATCGATATAACCGGAGAAATCATCCTGGATAAAGGCAAAACGGTTGCTATGGGCGATCCTTCTTGCGCGGTCATCGTCGATCATCGCTTTGAATGTCTCGCCTTCATACATGCCGATATTATAGTCAAATCCTTCCAGATCCTTCCGGATCTGCGGGATCGCCTTTCCGCTGAGCCTGAGTACCGAGGTCATTTCACCTGTACGCATATCCATGACACTGCCTCCGTTGAATCCCATGATCAGGGCAGTATCGTTTTCCAGTCCCCATTCCTTCAGCTGGTGTTTCACGGCATATGGAGAGCGTCCGGTCGCGATCCCGAACAGGATCCCTTTGTCTTTCAGTTTGGCGATCGCAGTTCTTGTTTTTTCAGTAACTTCATGATTGCTGTTAAGCAATGTACCATCGATATCCGCAAGGATCAGCTTGATCTGTTTTTTCATACGCACTCCCTTTACTACATAATGAATCGTATCAGAAAACTGCAGTGTTGTCTTTTCTCACCATTCAAAAAAGCTGCCTTTTCAGACAGCTTTCCGGTTCAGAAATGATTGTTCAATTATGCTTTGTCAGCGGAACCGAAGAATGTTGTGACCATGTCAACAACTTTCTCTGTGATTGCATCTGCGCCCGGTTTCAGGAGTTTACGAGGATCGTAGCCCTTGCCTGCACGGTCTTTTCCAGCTTCGATGTAAGCTCTTGTAGCTTCAGCAAATACGATCTGCAGGTCTGTGTTGACGTTGATCTTGGAAACGCCGAGAGTAATAGCTTTCTTAACCTGATCCTGAGGGATACCGGAACCGCCGTGGAGAACGATCGGCTTGTGTCCGATAGCTTCGTCGATCTCGCCCAGACGTTCGAAGTTCAGTCCAGCCCAGTTTTCAGGATATACACCGTGGATGTTGCCGATGCCTGCTGCCAGGAAGTCAACACCGAGGTCAGCGATCGCCTTGCACTCTGCAGGGTCAGCCAGTTCGCCGTTGGATGTAACGCCGTCTTCTGTACCGCCGATACCGCCTACTTCGCACTCAACAGAAACACCCTTGGAATGAGCGAGTTCAATGATTTCCTTGGACTTAGCCATGTTCTCTTCGATTCCATAGTGGGAGCCGTCGAACATAACGCTTGTGAAACCAGCTTCGATGCAGGCTTTAGCGCCTTCGTATGTACCGTGGTCAAGATGGAGAGCAACCGGAACTGTGATTCCCATGAAATCATGGAGATCTCTTACCATGTCAACGACTGTCTTATAGCCGCCCATGTATTTAGCTGCACCTTCGGAAACCTGCAGCATAACCGGTGAATTAGCCTTCTGGACACCAGCAAGGATAGCTTTTGTCCATTCCATGTTGTTGATGTTGAAAGCACCGATCGCATAGTGACCTTCATGAGCCTTGTTGACCATTTCTGTAGCATTTACCATTACCATAATGAAATATCCTCCTAAGATAAAATGTTCGCTACCGTAATTTTATCTTATTTCAGGCTGATTGTTAAGATGATATCATGCTTTCGTCATTCGACCTGAAGTAAAAAAGTAAATTCCGCTTCATATGGAGCGAACCAGAAAACGGTTTCCGGAAGTCCCGGTCATACTCAGGCCTTATCTGCCTGATCATGAAACTGACGGTTTATTGCCGCAATCAAAAACAGGATCCTCCTTCCGGAATCTCCTGCTTCTGATATCTGATCTCAATTTTTATTTTGCTTTTGAAGTGGAAGATGCTGTTTACATCAGCTTCAGTCTTCTGACTTCAATTCAAACAGCATGTCCCTGAGTTCGGCTGCACGTTCGAAATCCAGGATCCTTGCGGCTTCTTTCATTTCCTGTTCGATGCCGGCGATCATCGCGGCTTTATCCTGCTTCGACATCTTTGACTTACGCTTCAGATAGTCCGCAGCCATAGCCTTGGTCTCTTTGCCGCGGATCGCTTCCTCCACCGGCTTGATGATCGTCTTTGGTTCGATGCCGTGTGCGGCATTGTACGCTTCCTGGATCCCGCGTCTGCGGTTTGTTTCATCGATCGCAAAACGCATGGAATCCGTGATGTTGTCCGCATACATGTACACTTCACCGTTGGCATTTCTGGCAGCACGTCCGATCGTCTGTATCAGCGATCTCTGTGATCTCAGGAATCCTTCCTTGTCCGCGTCCAGAATACATACGAGTGAAACTTCCGGGATATCCAGACCTTCTCTCAGCAGGTTGATACCGACGATGACATCCACTTTGCCTAGACGCAGGTTCCTGATGACTTCCGTTCTTTCCAGTGTCTTTGTTTCATGATGCAGATAAGCTACCTGATAGCCGCGTTCCTTCAGGTATTCCGTGAGGTCCTCTGCCATGCGGACTGTCAGTGTCGTGATCAGCACGCGCTCACTGCGGGCGATCCTTTTGTCGATCGCTTCACAGATATCATCCACCTGTCCGTGTGTCGGCTTGACCGTTATCTTCGGATCCAGAAGGCCTGTCGGACGGATGACCTGCTCAACGACCTGGTGATCC
Organism: Solobacterium sp.; assembly: GCA_017421125.1. Taxonomy (GTDB): domain Bacteria; phylum Bacillota_I; class Bacilli_A; order Erysipelotrichales; family Erysipelotrichaceae; genus Bulleidia. Next base: position 6,842 of record JAFOMZ010000150.1, on the reverse strand, counting down.
ACCTGATTCAGTTCATAGTCACCGGGTGTAGCCGAGCAGTAGATCACCTGATTGATCATGCCCTCAAACTCTTCAAAACGCATCGGTCTGTTTTCCAGTGCGGAAGGAAGACGGAAACCATACTGTACAAGCGTTTCCTTCCTCTGTCTGTCACCGTTGTACATACCTCTGATCTGCGGCAGTGAGGCATGAGACTCATCCACGAAGATCAGGTAATCCTTCGGGAAATAGTCAAACAGGTTCCATGGTCTCTGACCGGGCACACGTCCGTCAATATGCATGGAATAGTTCTCAATACCGGGACAGTAGCCGTTTTCCCGCAGGGCTTCCAGATCAAACCTCGTCCTCTGTTCGAGTCTCTGTTTTTCCAGAAGCTTTCCTTCCTGCTCAAAATACTTCAGGCGCTCTTCCAGCTCCGCTTCGATCCCGTCGCATGCCCTCAGCATGCTTTCCCTGGACCTGGCATAGCCGCTGGCCGGGAAGATATTGTAGAACTGATATGCGTTCAATGTCTTCGCAGTCACCGGATCGACCTCCGTGATCCTGTCGATCTCATCTCCGAACATTTCGATCCGGATGTTGAACTGGTCTGTGTAGGACGGTGTCAGTTCGATGACATCACCGCGTACGCGGATCGTGCCTCTGGACTGTTCGATATCATTTCTTGTGTACTGGAGCTCCACGAGCTTGCGAAGCAGCGCGTTGCGGTCATATGTCTCACCGAGGCGCACAGTAAAGAACATGTCTTTGTACTGTACAGGATCGCTTGCCGCATAGATGCAGGCGACTGATGCGACGACGATCGTATCCCTGCGTTCCAGCAGTGAATTCAATGTCGATTCACGGAACATATCAAGTTCTTCGTTGATATCGGCATTCTTTTCAATATACATATCAGACTTCGGCACATATGCCTCCGGCTGATAATAATCAAAGTTTGAAACGAAGAATTCCACCCGGTTCTTCGGGAAGAGTTCCTTGAACTCCGAATAAAGCTGTCCGGCAAGCGTCTTATTGTGTGAAAACACCAGTGTCGGACGCTGTACCTGCTGGATGATGTTGGCCATGGTAAATGTTTTGCCGGTACCTGTAGCGCCTTCCAGTACCTGCTGCTTCTTACCGTCCCTGATCCCCTGCACCAGCTGCGCGATCGCCTGCGGCTGGTCACCGGTCGGTTTGAACGGTGAGACCAGTTCAAAGCCCTTCTCACTCATGAACGACCTCCAGTGCCTCCGTCAGCTGATAATCCCTTTCATCAAGCTTGCTGAAGGAAAGGATCACCTGGGAGAGAACTGCCTTATATGTCTGGGCATTGACTGTTCCTGTCACCTCCAGATCATGTTCTTCCTGGTATTCCAGGATACGTGCGGATGTTTCTGCCGACATGTATCCGTCTGTACGGTCAACTTCATAGCCGAGGAAATCAAGGGAGATCTGGGTCAGCCTTGTAAATTCGGATACTGTATCAACACCGTATTCTTCATCATCCTCGATCGCCAGGAACGTTTCATAATAAACATCATGCTGCTGGACTTCATGATCCGGTTCGATGCCTGTCTTATTGACCCATACACCGGACGGTGATGTCCACTTGGATGTCGTATATTTCAGGGCGGAGCCGTCATCAAACATCCTTGTGATCTGGACCGTTCCCTTGCCATAGCTCAATACGCCGACCGTTTCCGTTTCCGGACGCAGTTCTTTCATTGCCAGCGTAAAGACCTCTGCCGCGCTGGCCGTATTTCCGTTGATCAGCAGGACGCATTTTTCGATCTGTGTAAACGGATCGCCGTGTGATTTGATCTCCGTGACTGTTCCGTCAGAGTATTCCTGGCGCATAACGACCGTTCCGTCTTTCACGAAGCAGCCCATGACGTTCTGCAGAGCGCTCAGATAGCCGCCGCCGTCATCACGCAGATCGATGATCATACGTGTTACGCCTTCACTGACAAATTCTTTCATGATCGTCCGGCATTCATCACCGGTCGTTTCACCGAACTGCTGGATCTCCAGATAACCGGTACCGTCATCCAGCAGCTGTCCGTATGTTGTCGAACTGATCGCCCGGCGGATGATCTTCAGTGTAACGGTCTTACCGTCACGCAGGAAATCGATCGTGACCGGCGTTCCTTCTTCACCCTTGACCAGATCAGCCACTTCTGTCGATGTCATTCCGCTGACATTGACGCCTTCCACAGCGTGGATGATGTCTCCCGCCTGGACGCCGTACTCTTCGGCGGGCGTATTCCGGATCACGCGTTCCACAACATGCAGACCGTCTGCGGTCGAACGGAACTGGACGCCGATGCCGATGAAGTTGCGGTTGATCGACTGGGTAAAGTTTGTGATCTCTTCCGCTGACATATATGCCGTATGCGGATCGATCTCATTGCTCGTCATTCCGTAATATGCCTTATCCTGCAGTGTTCCCGTAACATCTTCGACTTCGTTGGCAAAGAACCAGTCTTCCGACATGATCTTCAGGATATTTCCGAACTTTTCATCAGAATTCAGCGGTATGATGCTTTCTACTGTCTCGGCCGCATTCTGGCTGAAGGGGAGCGGCACAAATGTTCCGAGCAGCCATCCCAGCAGGAACAGGAAAACCGGCAGGATCACCAGCCATGTTTTCATTCTTCTGTTTGAACGGCGCAGATGCCTCGCTTCTGCCCTGTCAGTTCTTTCCGGATTCTTTATTTCACTCATAATACTTCACCTTCTTCAGAAAACTGAGCAGACATCGTCTGCTCAAAGTTCATTATCAGCCGCCGTAAACATCTTCCGGCCGAACCCTGCATGGTGCCTTGTTACCGTTTCTGTCACAGGTGTTTGCCAGTGCCGCAGAACCCCAGCCGCAGCCGAAGGCCATATCGCCGTCCCAGTTCTGTGCATAGTTGGCAAAGTTGTCCGCATTGCCCAGATAATAGATCTCAAAATGGCAGTGAGGTCCGGTACTGTTGCCGGATGAACCTGTCTTGGCAAGCTTCTGTCCTGCCTGAACGATATCACCCTTCTGGACAACAAATGATCCGGCAAGCAGATGGATATATTTGCAGGCATACAGACCGCCGTTGATCTTGACGAGCAGATACAGCTGGTTGCCGCCGCCCCAAGTGCCGCCGTTGCCGACACCGCAGCCGTTTCCGAGATAACCGTATCCGCAGCCGTCAGCTGTTTTCAATACGACACCGTTTCCGATCGCTACCGCGTCGGAACCGAGTCTGCACTGGATATCATTTCCCAGGTGTACGCCGCCGCCGAAGCTTGCTGCGTAATGCCATGTTCCGCCGCCCGTACTGAGCGATCCGCCGACGATCGGGAATGTGAATCCGTTGGCCGCGACGACCTCTCTCAGATGTTCTGCGATCTCTTCCATCTTTTTCTTGATCGCTTCGATATCGCCTGCGATCCTGTTGCCTTCCGCTTCCAGATCGACTTTCTGTCTGCGGAATTCATCTTCGATGACCTGGGCCTGATAGCTCAGTGCCAGGAGTTCCGTCTGTTTGGTGACCTGTTCGGTCTTCTTGGAAGCGAGAGTCTCTTTCTTGGAAGCGAGTTCCGTGATCTCTGTCTGGAGCTTCGCTTTTTCCTGGTTCAGCGCGTCGACAGATGAACTCAGGTCTTTGATCGTCACTTCATCATACAGCATGATGTCCTTCAGACCGCTGGCGATCCTCATCAGGTCATCAAAAGAATTCGCACCCATCAGGATATCCAGGTACTGGTTCAGACGCATCGTGCTCTGCGCGGATTCGATACGTTCCAGTATCTTTCCTTTTGCCGCGCTGATCTCAGCTTCACTTTTTTCGATCTCTTCCTGGTGCTCGGAGACTGTTTTTTCCTTGATACCGATATCTGTATTCAGCTCCGAGATCTCCGCAGTCAGGTTGTTGATCTCAACAGTCATCGCGTCAGCCTGTGCCTGGTATTCGGAGACCTTCCGGGCATAAACAAGAATATTGGATGAGATCTCTGCCTTTTTGGCGTCGATCTCTTTTACACGCTCACTCAGCACAGAGCTCTGATCCTGCATATATTCCATAAACGCGTTGCAGGACTGCCTCTGTTCTCTGTTCAGACTCTGATCTTTTGTACAGAGTTCTGTCCAGTATGTCACATCGGAGAAGTCATCTTCGGCCTGTACCGGCAGTATCACAGCAAATGCCAATAAAGCTGCCAATATTGTTTTAGCAGCTTTGTGTTTCATCGTTTCCACCTCAGATACTTATTGACAGAGAAGAAGGATCCGATCAGACCGACCAGCACGCCGAGTCCGAGCAGTACCAGAGAAGCGTACAGCGCAAACGGTTTTGCCGGGATCAGTGTAAACATCTTACTGACAACATATCCTCCGGTCACATCATAGAGATATCTGTAACCGTAATACGTCATTGCCATCGGGATCAGCGCACCGAGCGCACCGATCATGGCACCTTCTACAACAAAAGGTGACCGGATGAATCCGTTTTTGGCACCGACGTTCCGCATGATCGCGATCTCATCGGCACGTGCGAGGATCGTCAGTTTGATCGTATTCTGGATCAGGAAGACTGCCAGCAGTGAAAGTGCCAGAGCCAGTACGCCGCCGGCAATGCGGATCGTCCTGAGCATACTGATGAGCTGGACAGCACTCTGTCCGCCGAAGGCGACTTTATGAACACCGTCGAGTTCTTCGATCTTTTTGGCGATCTCTTCCAGCTGGGTACCGTCAGTAACTTCGATATAGAATGCATCGTGCATCGGATTGTCGTCACGGAACGGTTCAAAGACTTCCTTTGTTTCTTCGTCTTCAAAACTGTCCAGATAGAACTGGAATTCTTCATCCTTTGTATAATAGGTGACCGAACCTACTCCTTCGATCGCCTTGATCTCCATAGCGAGCTGATCTTCCTGTTCTGCCGATTCATGGTCATGGTCGATCTGGACAGAGATCGTAACTGTCTGTTCCATACCTTCCGTCATCTGATTGACATTGACCGTAAAGATCAGGAACAGGCTGACGATGATCAGGGTCAGGGTAACAGCCGTAGCACTGGACAAAGACATGGCTCCGTGTCTGATGACACCGCGGAAGCCTTCTTTCAGCGGGCGGAATAATCTATTGATCATGCTGTACATAGCCTCCTTCCGCCAGATCCGCTACAACATGTCCGTGTTCCAGAACAATTGTACGTTTTCTGTGCTTGTTGACGAGTGTCAGGTCATGGGTGACCATGAGGACTGTCGTGCCGTATTCACGGTTGATCTTTTCCAGGAGCGACATGATCTCATCGGACATTGCCGGGTCAAGATTTCCCGTAGGCTCGTCCGCGATCAAAAGCTTCGGACGGTTTGCGATCGCACGCCCGATGGCCACTCTCTGCTGCTGGCCGCCTGACAGCTGATTCGGGAAAGAATTCGCCTTATCATCCAGGCCTACCAGGTTCATTACTTCTCTTGTCCTTCTGCGGACAAGATCTTTTTTCATGTTGATGACTTCCAGCGCATAGGCAATATTTTCAAATACTGTTTTGCTGGGAAGCAGTCTGTAATCCTGAAATACAACACCGATGTTCCTGCGGTAGATGGGAACTTTGGAATGGCGCAGCTTACCGACATCTATGCCGATCACGCCGACTGTTCCCTTGGTAGGGATCTCCTCACCGTCCAGCAGTTTGATCAGAGTACTTTTTCCGGAGCCCGTGGGTCCGATAATATACACAAACTCTCCCTGAGCTACATTGAGATTGATGTCATAGAGAGCATTTGTACCATTACGGTATTTCTTATAAACATGGGTACATTCGATCATTCAGGCACCTCCGTAATAATCCATATTATAGAACATATCCTTACCAGTTGGCTAGAGATGGAATCCATATGTAAATCCCTCTCCATGCATATCAGTTGCGTCCGTCGTGATCACAAAGGCAGACGGGTCCGCATCGTTGATGATCTTCAGCAGTTCAGCATACTGCTTCTGTCCGACAACACACAGCAGGACCGGACGTTTTTCCATCTGATACATGCCGTACGCTTCCAGTACCGTTGCCCCTCTGCCAAGCTGGGCATCGATCTTCTGATAGATCTCCTGCCACTGCGGGGATATGACCTGGACGGATTTGGATACCGAGCCTTCTCCGAATGACAGAGCTTTGCTGACAGCCCAGCCGGTCGAAAATACCGATACCATTCCAAGCAGCACAGCAGGCAGATCATATGCCGCGAAGCCGAGCATAACAGTCAGAGCGTCCGTAATGCTGATGAGGACAGACAGTTTGATGCCTGTCAGTTTGTGCACGATCAGCGGCGGAATATCCATTCCTCCGGTAGACGCGCCGGCACGCACGACCATGCCGACGCCGATACCGCCAAGAAGTCCGCCATAGAAACTGGCGAGGATCGGGTCTACTGCCGGTACAGTTATAATCTTTGTCAGCGCACTTGTAAAGACCGGATAGATCAATGAAGACAGACAGGTTTCCAGGAAGAACTCTCTTCCCAGTACAGCTCCGCCGGCAAACAGAAGTCCCACGACCAGCACATTCGCGATCAGCGTCTCGTTGACATGGATCAGCGGGCTGACAGCTACGGCAATACCTGCCACACCGCCGGACAATATATTATAAGGAATAATAAACATCTCGACTGCCAGTGCTACCATGAATGTACCGGCGATCACCATGCATACCTCATAAATCTTAAAGTTTGTTCTCTCGTTGCGCATAGCAGACATTATATCATGTGTTTGTACTTTGTGGTATGATACCGGGAACGAGGTGAAACATGAAGCGTTATCGTTATTGGTGGATCTGGATCCTGGTCTGCCTGTATATTTATATGATCTTCAGAAATTCCATGAT
>JAFOMZ010000149.1 GCA_017421125.1 Solobacterium sp. | reverse complement strand
GGGTTTATTACAGATGATCAGGGCAGGACGACTCTGATCGAATCAACAAGCGGTCATTACGAAAATCCTGTCTATGTGTTTACGCTTATGCTGGACGGATCGGCAGAAATGATGATGGCATTCCCGGGAGATACGATCGAAGTCAAAGATCTGGTATTTACATTCCTTGATCCTGTCGAGTATCCCGGACTGCGCATCAAAAGAACACCCGCGATGATCAATCCGATGCTGCTGGGTGCGGTTCTGCTGATGACGCTAGGGCTGTACCTTGCAATGTTTGCCCAGCCTGTCATCGTTGCTGTCGGAAAGAACGGATATGCGGTCAGGGGACCGAAACCTGAGAATACACAGTATGAGATCAATATGATCCTGAAGAAGGATCAGAAAGGCAGAAAGGTATAATATGCTGAACATTATCTTCTTTGGAGGACTTGTCCTTTACTTCCTCTCCATGTTCCTGCAGTTCGCGGGAATGGTCTTCAGGAAAGAATCATGGACACGCATCGCGTGGTTCCTGTTCCTCGCGGGTTTCGCGCTTGAAACAGCATATCTGATCATCAGAGGCATCACGGCGCACAGGCTTCCGCTGTCAAACCAGTTTGAATTCGCTGCTGCTTTCTCATGGTCGATCGGCGCTCTGCTGATCTTCTGCTATTACCGTCTGCATCTTGACTGGATCCAGTCGATCGGTATTGCGGCGGCATTCCTGATCATTTCCTATGCTGCACTGCAGCCCAGGGAGATAACGGAACTGATGCCTGCACTCAGAAGTTCATGGTTCGGTTTCCATATCGGTTCAGCTGCCATCTCCTATGCGGCATTTATGCTGGCAGGGGGAGTCGGAGTACGCTATATCCTGGTTGAAAAGAAAAACAGTGATGACACTTCACTGGAACAGATGGATCACTTTATCTACAGGCTGATCGCACTGGGAATATTGATGCTGACGATCACGATCCTGTCCGGCGCGATCTGGGCAGAAGAAGCATGGTCTTCTTTCTGGACATGGGATCCGAAAGAAGTATGGGCGCTGATCACATGGATCATCTATGCTGTTTATCTCCATCTGCGTCTTAACAGAAAACGCCGCGGAACATTCCTTGCATGGTATGCCATTCTGTCTGTACCGGTGGTACTGTTTACATTTATCGGTGTCAATACGCTGCTTCCCGGACTGCACAGCTATGGCGCGCTGGATGTTCTGAACCGTCTTCTGTAAGTGCGATACCGGATCCGGATCAAATCGATGACCGTCACCCGAATGTGTGACGGTTTTTGGTTCATGTATCCTGATCTGTTATTTTCTGAGGAACAGTCTGAAAAGCATCATGAAACAAAAATCTGCGCTCCTGTTTTACAATAAACATGAATATGAAATATGTTCATCAAGGAGGAGTTATGAAACAGTACAGAGAAACATTTCCTGATCATTTTCTATGGGGAGGAGCAACGGCCGCAAATCAGTATGAAGGCGGATGGAATGAAGGCGGCAAAGGTCTGTCTGTAGCAGACTGCTATTCATTTGATCCGGCTCTTCCGAAAGAAAACTGGGGTGACCAGTGGAGACATCTGAAGGAAGAATACATCAAAGAAGCGCTTGATCCGCATAGCATCAGATTCTATCCGAAACGTTATGGTTCAGACTTTTACCAT
>JAFOMZ010000016.1 GCA_017421125.1 Solobacterium sp. | reverse complement strand
TGACATGCGGATCGTTCCGGAATGCCCCGCAGCCGAAAGCTCCAAGCACGAGCACAGTGTCCTGATGGTGTGCCGCGATGCTCAGGATATGACGGCCGCGCTTCAGATGCAGTTCATACAGCTGTTCATCCGGGATATTACGGTACAAGAGGTTCGGTGCCGCGCATGTCAGTACATCTGTCCGGATCATTTCTTCATGCGGAAGCCTTCTCGGCATATCTTCATCCGTCTTGCATACCACGACATCGCCTGTCCAGATACAGGCATCCGAATACAGCGGATCATGTGCCTTGTTGTTCACACGGTAGTAATACGCATCCAGCCAGGGCTGGGTCAGTACCGGATACAATGTGCTGCAGCGGCAGAGACTTTCTTCCTGGGCCATGGCTCCGTTGAGCACACCGCCTCCCGGGCTGGTGGCTGAAGCGAAGTTCAGCACTGCGATCCGTCTGTCCGGATGCTTCTTTCTCAGACGGAAGGCACATTCAAATGTCCGTTCTTTTGTGACTGACACAAGTCCGGAAAGATGCTCTTCCGGAACAGAAGGATGATCCCCTTCACTGTAGAAAACGGTATTCCGGCAGCTCTCTTCAACAGCCTTCTTCAGCATCTCATCCGTCTCATAAAACTCCCGGGTATCCTGAAAGACGGCGATCATCGGTTCTCTGTTCTTTCTCATGAAACCATCCTCCTTTTACTTCTGACGTTTTCTCACATCTTCTTCAATGTCTTTTTTCCAGGCTCCGCTGATCCTTGTTCCTTTCGGAGCCATGCGCATCTCAGTGACCGCTTCTGACATCGCGGCATAATTCAGTCTGGTTCCCACACGGTCGGAAATAAATGTGACCGCCCTGTCTTCGTAGATGCCGAATCTTCCGGCTGCTGCGATCGCGTCCATGTTGGCTCCGAAGAACAGGAATTCCCAGCCGTACTGTTCCTGCTGGCGCATGACCATCCTGCGCACCTGGTCAAATGTGTAATGCCTGCTGGCATTCTCCATGCCATCTGTCGTGATGACGAAGATCGTATGTTCGGGACGATCCTCTTCCCTGGCATATTTGTGGACATTGCCGATATGATGGATCGCTTCTCCCAATGCGTCCAGCAGAGCTGTGCATCCTCTGACATAGTATTCCTTCTCGGTCATCGGACTGATCTTTGAAAGCTCCGCGCGGTCATGCAGGACCTCGGCCGTATCGTCGAACAATATCGTAGAAACGAGTACTGTTCCTTCTGTCTTTTTCTGGCGTTCCAGAAAAGCGTTGTATCCTCCGATCGTATCCTTTTCCAGGCCTCCCATGGAGCCGCTTCTGTCAAGTATCATGACGATTTCTGTTAAGTTCTTTTTCATTGTCTGTTCCTCTCTTTCCATCCTCATCTTACGTCCGGAAAGAAAGGTGATGGTCGCCTGCCGGGCGACATCTTTAAAGTGTTTCCTGATCGAATTTGAACAGCAGCGCATTGACCTCAAAGATGTTATAGATGTCATTCTCCAGGCAGTATCTGATGACCAGGTCAAAGACAACGGAGGGTGACAGGGCAAAGCCTGCCCTCGACAGCAGGTCGACCGTATCATCCAGGCTCAGGTGAAGTGCCAGAGCCAGTGCGATCACTGTCTTTTTGGAAGGCTTGTAGTTTTCATTCTTGCGGATCTTTGCGAACAGTTTGCGGTCGATATTCGCTGCTTTGTATACATCCGGGTCAGTTCTTCCGCTTGCATCGATCAGGTGCAGCAGCCTGACCTGGAATGTCTGTTCCTTTTTCGGAGTCCAGGCATGGCCCGGAGCAGGGAAAGGCACGGGTTTGGAACTCAGGCCGGAGCTCTGTTTATATGCCTGGTTCGGCTGTCTCCTTCTGCGGTATTCCCGCTCTTCAGCGAGAACGACCTGATGTTCTTCAATATAGCTCTCAACACTTTCGAACACCTTTTTAGAAAGTTCAAAAGACTGTTTATCAAATACCACCAGTGTAATGTCCATTTCATGGTCCATCAGATATGACTGGATCGCATCCAGTGCCGTTTTCAGGGCAATGTCATTGGGGAACCTGTTTGATCCGGCTGCCATGAGCGGAAAGGCAATGCTTTCGCAATGATAGTCTTCCGCAAGCTTCAACGACCTCTCATAACAGCTGCGGAGCATTTCTGCCTCATGATGCTGTCCGTCGATCCATACCGGGCTGACCGCATGCGCAATATATTTCGCGTCCAGATCATATGCTTTTGTGACTGCCGCGTCACCCGGGACGATCTGCCCGATCACCTGCCTTGCCTTCAGCAGTTTCTCACGTCCGGCAGCTTCATAGACTGCCGTATCGGTTCCCCCGCCGATAACAGGTTCCGGATTGGCTGTATTCACGATCATATCCGCTTTCACATTGATAATATTGTTCCTGACGATTCTGAAAGACATAACCACCTCATTTACATAATTGTATCAATTTATTTCAATCATTCTGCAATACTTTTCAGAATGCCTTTTTTCTGTCTTTGATTGTAGTACAATTGTTGGCAAAAGGAGAATTCTGATATGTACAAAACAGAAAGTTTCAAGCCGGATGATTTCAAGCCCGCCCGCTTTGAGTCAGAAGGAACCATCACACTCCGCGGAAATGAGATCCCGTACCATACGGTAAGCGAAGACAATGTATTCTACGGAAAAGACGGCAAAGCCATCGCTTCCATCTTCTCTTATTCCTATTTCCGTTCCGATGTTGAAGACACATCAATACGTCCTGTTGTTTTCGCTTATAACGGCGGACCCGGCAGTTCTTCCATGTATGTGCATGCCGGATTCCTCGGTGCCAGAAGGATCACCTATGGTGAACCCGACCGTCCCAGCGCATTCGGTCCGTTTGAAGTAATCGACAATCCGGACTGCCTGCTGGACATCGCTGACCTGGTCCTGGTCGACCCTGTCGGTGTCGGCTACGGTGTGCTCATAGATGAAGAGGAAGGAAAGAACTTCCTCGGCATCGAAGAAGATGCGGAAGCACTGCTCACATTCATTGAAGCATGGACGAGAAGATATAACCGTACCCTTTCCCCCAAATACCTGGTCGGTGAAAGCTATGGATGCACGCGTTCGGCAACTGCTGCCGGCATCGCTGCCAACGGCGGAAAAGAACGCGCATACGGTGTCGCTTTTGACGGCATCGTCATGATCGGCAACACCGTCACAGTCGGCGAATATTTCGGCAAGGAGATCTATGTCGAACCGTCCGTCATCGGATTCCCGACCTATGCAGGCGTCAACTGGTTCCATAACCACCCGACTGACCAGACAGTTGAAGAATTCGTCAAGGAAGCGAAAGCATTCGCCGATACGGAATATGTACTTGCGCTTTACAAGGGAGAAGCTCTTTCTGAAGAAGAAAAAGAACACATCATTGACCGTGTTACATACTACTCCGGTGTCTCCAGGGAATACCTGCTCCGCAACGGACTGAAGATCAATGACAATACATACCGCCAGGAAGTCCTGAAGAAACAGGGCAAAGCTGTTTCACGCTATGACGGCCGTATGACAAGACCGCTGCTCAGCCCGGATGTCCTGGAGGAAAAAGACGGTCTCTGGGATGACGCAACAGCCGACCGCTATGATACATACTTCTATTCCGCACTGACAGGCGATCTCCTGCCCCGTCTGAACGTCAAGCTGGACCGCAACTACATCAACATGACCATGTACTACAAGTCATGGAACAAAGAAGCCAAGATGGGTACGACAGCT
>JAFOMZ010000148.1 GCA_017421125.1 Solobacterium sp. | reverse complement strand
TTGAAAATAATCAATTATAATGAAATCAAGAAACCATTATCGGAGGTAAATCATCATGGGAAAATTTGCTGTTAAACAGACCAAAACCGGTATTAAATTCAATCTGAAAGCAAGCAACGGTGAGGTCATCCTTTCATCTGAAGTATATGCTTCTGAAAAATCATGCCTGAACGGTATTGAGAGCGTTAAAAAGAATGCTCCGATCGCTCCGGTCGAAGATCAGACAAAAGAAGGATATGCTGTTGAGAAATGTCCGAAATTCGAAGTTTATACAGACAAGAAGGGCGAGTTCCGTTTCCGCCTGAAGGCAAAGAACGGACAGAACATCGGCTCCAGCGAAGGCTATAAAGCACTCAAGAGCTGCCTGAACGGTATTGAGAGCGTCAAGAAGAATTCCGTTGATTCACCGACAGTCAAAGAAGAAGACAAATAATTGAATAAAAACACAGCCGTAAGATCACACAGACAAGGCTGTGTTTTTATGACGGAGGTTTCATAAATGTTTGTTAACTATCTGCTTATCCTGGCGGGATGCGTCATACAGGCACTCTTCATCAAGACCGAACATGATGAGAATTTTAAAAAGGCAGTCGTACTCAAAGGCCTAGCCTCATTGATGTTCGTACTGGTCGGTGAACTGGCCTGGATCAAATATGGTGATCATTCGCTGGTCAGAACGATCGTCGCCGGACTTCTTTTCGGAATGGCAGGGGATATCCTGCTGAACCTGAGGTTCGTTTATCCTGAAAACGGCAAAAAGATCTTTCTGGCCGGTATTCTCGCGTTCCTGATCGGTCATATCCTCTATCTGAAAGCGATCATACCGCTGAGCAGCGGACCGCTTGTTCCGGCACTGATCGGGGCAGTGATCGCAGCAGCACTGCTTGCCTATATCTTCAAGACGATGGAAGTGAATATAGCCTATAAAGTCTTCGGCGTATTCTATCTAGGCGCTGTCATTATCATGACGTGCATTGCCATCAGCAACGCCGTGAGCGCACCTGATACATTCAGGGTAATGTACGCGGCAGGGGCAGTATTCTTTACACTCAGCGATATCGTACTGATCTTCAATACATTCGGGAAAACAACGAAATTCTCGCTTCGCATCACCAATCTTTCGCTTTACTACATCGGTCAGGTACTGATCGCTCTTAGTCTCCATTATCTGGGATAATGACTCATTTGTATCTGAATTAATATCAATAACAGTGATATCGATCATATTTTAAATACAAAACGGTGTTCATTTAAGTTGAACATCGTTTTTCAGACAATTAATGCGGAAGCTCATGATTGAAAACAGGAACGATTGTTCTATATAATCAATACATCGGAGAACCGGATCAATCCTGTACTCTGATTGAAAGAGAGGTATTATGCTGAGAATCGCTATTTGCTGCGGAGAAGGCTTTGCATCAGGCTTTCTCGCCAAAAGAATGAATAAAGAGAGTGCTGAAGAAGAACTGGACGACGATGTATCATTCATCTTTATCCCGTTTATACAGCTTTATGACCGCCAGGATGAGGTGGATATCGCTATGCTGATGCCGCATGTAGAAACGGCTGCCAAGGATGATCCGAGGGAATACAGGATCCCTTTGTATGTCATTCCTTACAAATTCGCTGCTGAAACAGATCCTGACGTATATTTTGAAGATGCTGAGGACATTCTGAAGCTGGCAGATGGGAAGGGCGGTCTGATCACTTTTCCTGATGAACCGATGCATGAACTGGTCTCCAGAAACCAGTCACACCGTTCTTTAGCCAACGACAAAGAGTAATCGTATACCGGATCATGCTGATCTGATATGCAATAATCGTTTCATAGTACAGGCGCCTGATCTTCAGGCGTTTTTATTTTGTTTTCCTGAAATCAGTAGGGGAGCTGTGCGTTTGATAATCCAGATAATTACATTGACCTGGTATCACTGAATTTCACAGATCATGTGTCATACGGAATGCTCATAATTCCAAGAATTCAATCATTGAAGGCGTCAGAAGGTCGTTCGGAACTTGTGATATATTTAACAAGTAATACTAAAAAAGGGATGCAGTTTATGTATCTTATGATATGAAGCGATGTTGTCCTGTTTGCCATAAAATCCGGATGTATGAAATTCAGACCAGATAACTATATAAATCACATGTGCATAATGTATACGAATCCGGTAAAGGATGATGCGTGATGCGCTATATAATTCCAGTGTAATAGAGTAATGCGTGGCCACAGAAAAAGATACAGTGATATACCGTCCATAACATACAGCAGCACACAGCTCAGTCCATAAAGCCACGCAGACCTGGGCGTACTGCGGTATGGGATTGCTGATCGAAATAAATATGATAGAAAGTATCTGTATTAATTTAAATTATTCGCTAATACTGATTTTTTAGTGATGAACCTGTCACAGGGGGAAAATACCCCTCTAAACCGACAAAAATAAAATTCGCATAACATACATTATGCGAAGTAAATATATAAATCCGATGATTATAAGGATATTGTCTGTTAATCATTTTCTTATGATCATGCTTTTATTTTATATTTCTGACATTCATTTTTATTTGTTTTGTTATTTGATTAAATGCATTTTTATTTCCTGTAATGAAGTATATATCTGAGTGAAAAACAAGATCCTGCGATTTCCTGTTAGGCAGGTATGGTCCGGCATATCTGCCTCTCCCCTTCCGCCAGGCATAGATTAAGTGCTGTATATCATTTTGTCTGTTCTGATAATATCTTGCTGACACTGTATATCATGTGTATGGTTTAGCCATATTTTAGTCTGAAATAAACATTATCTATTTTTAGCCTCATGCTATAATTTAGAAAAAGATTGTTTGCGGAGGTATCTGAGCATAATTCAGATCACACAGTGATCACTTATTACAAACATCTTAAGTCTTGGTCAAATGAAACATTCAGAATTTCAGATGAACAAAAACAATCAGAAAGAAGAGAGGTAATTATGAAGATCGAATTAAAACCAGAAGGAACCTACACCTATGATGCAGTAAGCCTTGGCGAAATCATGCTGAGACTCGATCCGGGTGAAGGCAGAATCCGTACAGCACGTTCATTCAGAGCCTGGGAAGGCGGCGGAGAGTACAACGTTGTCAGAGGTCTCAGAAAATGCTTCGGACTGAAAACCGCAACGATCACAGCGTTTGCTGACAACGAAGTCGGCAGACTGATGGAAGATTTCATCTGCCAAGGCGGCGTTGATACTTCCCTCATCAAATGGATGACAACTGACGGAATCGGCAGAGTATGCCGTAACGGTATCAACTTTACAGAACGCGGATTCGGTATCCGCGGTGCTGTAGGATGCTCAGACAGAGCTAATACAGCCATTTCCAAAGCAACAGCTGAAGACTTCGACTTCGAATACATCTTCGGTACACTGGGTGTCCGTTGGCTCCATACAGGCGGAATCTATGCTGCTCTGTCAGAGACAGCTTCCGAGACTGTTATTGCTGCGATCAAGACAGCTAAGAAATACGGAACAATCGTTTCCTACGACCTGAACTACCGTCCTTCCATGTGGTCTGCAATCGGCGGCAAGGAAAAAGCACAGCAGGTCAACCGTGAGATCGCTAAGTATGTCGATGTTATGATCGGCAATGAAGAAGACTTCACAGCATGCCTGGGCTTCGAGATCGAAGGCAACGATGAAAACCTGAAAGAACTGAATCTTGAAGGCTACAAGAAGATGCTGAACGAAGCTGTTAAAGTATATCCGAACTGGAAAGTCGTTGCTACAACACTGCGTACTGTCAAGACAGCTACAGTCAACGACTGGAAAGCTATGGTCTATGCTGACGGCGAGATCTACATGTCCAAGAGCTATGACAACCTCGAGATTCTTGACCGTGTAGGCGGCGGCGATTCCTTCGCTTCCGGTCTCGTATACGGACTGATGAGCGGCTGCGATGCTGAAACAGCAGTCAACTACGGTGCAGCTCACGGCGCACTGGCTATGACAACACCTGGCGATACATCCATGGCTAACAAGAAAGAAGTTGAAGCGATCATGGGCGGCGCAGGAGCACGTGTAAACCGCTGATCTCAGCTGAAACGTACACAATCCCATTCAACTGAAAAGATGGCTCAGAAGGCCATCTTTTTGCGTTGTATGAGATATTGGTCTATTGAGGGATACCGAATCTTGCTTCACTGAATTCAGGAAGCACCTCCGCCCTTTCGGCAAGACGTTTGATCAGTGCGTATAACGCGTCCATATTGACATCGTCATTGATATACCATCCGTCTATGACAAGCTCTTTATTGATTCCATCAGACCATTCAATGTCATGATACGGGATCATCTTTCTGACGATCTGCCCCCTGACCGTAACAATGCCATGCGTTGTAAAGATCAGGTCGCTGATGGTAGCACCGGTTCCGTCAAGGATAGCAAGCGTGTGTGTTCTTAAAGCAGGATCCTTTTTGAGCAGGTAGACTTTGTTGAAGTATCTGTCCAGTTTTGAATCATCGCGCATAAAGAACTTGGAACCGCTGTCTGGTTTCAGGATCTTCGGGATCTGTTCTTTGATGATCATCAGCATTTCAGTCGAATTTGCATTCTGGTTTGAAGCAACGATCGCTTCATTGCCGAGCAGCGCATATTCCAGTCTTCTCTTTTTCGGAGCAGAAGGAACTCTCAGCTCATTTCCGTCTTTTCCTATCCTGAGTGCAGGATCAGATAGATCATGCTGGCGGCAGAACTCCATCAGATTGATGTCCGCAATGGAAAAGTCCAGGAGTTCTTCTCTTGTTTCTACATATTTGAGCGTTTCCTGACCGAGATCTTTATACAGGTCAGATGTAAATGCCATCAGATCAAGATCCAGGAGCTGTTCCATATCAGCTTTTTCAAAAGTACCTTCATTCAGTTTTTTCTGCAGCTGTGCAAAGTATTCCTGATGTGCGAATACAGCTTTTTCAATATCCTTGTACAGTCTGTCCAGTACAGCATCACCGATAAAGGATATTGTACTGCAGTCTTCAAATATATCATTCAGCAGATCGATGATGCGGAACGGGATGCCGGCATCACGCAGAACGGCAATATACTGATCAGCTTTATCCTTCTCAGAGAATACACGGAAGATCTGTTCACGTTTCTGAAGTTCCGGATGTTTACTGCTGGGTGCAGGAATGATATTCTGGTACTTCTCAGCATACCTGTCTGCCAGTTCATCAAAAACGATCCTGTATTTCATGGTCAGAAGTTTCTTCTGCTCATTTGTGAACTTATCCTCAAGCAGCTTCTGTTCTTCATCATTATTCCGAGGCATCGGGAACAATCTGTTGAGCCCGACTCTCGAAGCGAGGATACGATAATTCTGTTTTGCCTCAATAGATCCGTTTTTACGTACAGCATTGATATAGACACCGCTGAGCAGCTGAGCATTCATTACGGTATTGTACTGTTCGTTGACCAGCTGTCTCAGTATCTTCTCTGCTTCTTCCTGCATTCCGATATTCAGGTATTCCATCGCAGCAAGCTGCAGAATATCGTTTTCTTTACCGGAGAATCTTACAGCTTCATCGATCAGGTCACTGATCTCAGGCACATCATTCTTCTGATCCAGAAGATCAGCAAGTTCCAGCGCATTTGCCGAAGCGATGCAGTCCTGTCTCAAAAGACTGTATTTATTCACTTCACGGAACTGTCGGAACGCTTCCATGGCTGTATTCCGGTATTTATCCCTTGTTCCGAGATTGATCATGACTGGTGAGTCCGCAATAGTGTCTGCCGTATTTCCGTAGTAATACCAGAACGGCGGATATGCCATGAAGTCATCCTTGATCATATCGAGACGTTCAAATTTTCTTACAGGATCACTGTCCATAAGGATCATGTTGAACTGATGGATCTGCTTTTCACTCAGTCTCAGTTCATCAGAAAAACCATATCTGTCTGACAAACGCCATGCCGTATCAAACAGGTTCCTTCTGAGCGCGTTGAACTGCTCCAGTGCCGCCTTGTCGAGCTTCAGACGTGCCTTATCCACTTCGATCTCACGTTCTGCCTTTGACCGGCGGTAATTCATATAGCTTATTCCGATCTGTGTAACAAGTGAAAGAGACATTGTAAGCGGAGTAACACCTCCAATGATCATTCCAATGCTCGGAACGGCTTCCCAGACACCGTTCTTTACCTTCTGCTGATATTCTTTTTCAACAAGGTTCTTATCTTCCTCATTGATCCGGAAAGATGTGATCGTATCAAGGATCTGTTTCAGTATATTCAGGAGTGCTTCATCCTTCGGAAACTGTTCCAGGTTCAGATTATTCAGGATCGCTTCATATTCCTGTTCCATGATATTCACATCAGCATAATCAATGATCTGGGATACGGAAACAGTACATAGATTCAGCGCATATGCAGCACGTATCTGTTCATTGGTATATTCCATATTTAAAGACCTCAAGTACTAAATCTGAGCAGTTATAATCGACGAATATTTCACGAATCATATTTTATAACGTTGCAGAGCTGCTGTTTTTCCTATACAGAATTATACATTAGCAGATTTCATTTTTTACACTTCCCGAACAAACCAAAAGATAACTCCCGGCTTCGGTGTATACCATCTGCCGGGAGTAAAGATGATACTGATCATCTCCGGTTAAATACCGCAGTAAAGTGCGGTCCAGACATCTGTCTGACAAGCATATCAAAGGCCCAGGTTCCGACGGGCTTCGTCACTGGTGCCGAGGATCATTTGTGCTTTCTCACATGTTTTCACATCAGGGCATTCACCGCATGTCTGAATACCCTTTTTGAGTGTGCACTGACGGATCGGACATAATGATTCACAGAACGGTGTTTTAGGGCCGTCCATCCTGCAGCCTGTGCAGTTGATCATTTCAGGTGTGATCTCGACAGCATTCAGTTTTGACCAGAGTTCGGAAACCTTTTTCCTGAGTAAGTCGTCGTTATTGATCGTAGCGATCCTGGCTTCGCATGTCTCACAGTTAAGACCGCAATAAGCAATATATTGATTTTTCATTCGTTAACTCCTTTAAAGTGATATCCCCTTCCCGCTGCTAAAGTAAACTAAAGTGCCGCAAATGCTGCTGCGCCTTTTGTATCGAGCCATTTCAGCAGAACATATCCTGCAGCAGAATAGAGGATGCTCCAAAGCAGCAGATAAACTGTCAAACCGATCTGATAGCCGGCGAGCAGGTAAACGCCCGCAAAAACAGCATTCAGGATAAATCCTCCGAACATTGTGATCACGACTGCCATACTTTGTTTGATCGGTGATATCTCACTTGTCCAATTCATCTGTGGCATCGATGTACCGAGCACTGTGCCCGCTGTCGCTGTAAAGAATACGAATGTGACCGGCAGGACACAAAGCATGACTCTTTCTGTGGCAGAGGCTGTTATGACTGCCTGTGCACATATCAGGCAGAACATCAGAGGGATCACAGTCAGGATCATATGAAGAAATGCTTTCGATCTCAGGATCTGCCTGCCGGAAACAGGAAGAGACTGCAGGACCCAGATATTTTTACCTTCAAGAGATACCGACGGAGCAGCGATGGTATTCATGGAAGACAATGTACAGAACGCCGTACAGAATATGATCAGCGTACTGCCGGGTATGACAGAAAATACAGTATTTAAAGTCTGATACATCTCTCCGCCTTTGATCAGCATATAGATGCCGAATACCGGCAGCATCACGATCCCCAGTCCGCAGTTCAGCATATAGTTTGAACTGGAAGTAAACCTGGCAATTTCTTTGCCAAGCAGCGCATTGAATATGCTTTTCTGACTGACCGTTTTCTCTGTATATACCTTCTTTCCAAAGCTTCCTCCTGCAGCCGCGATCTTCAGGAAGCTTCTCTGCATCAAAGTCCAGAGCAGCCCGGCAAGGATCGCCGTTCCCGCTGTAAAGATGCCTGCTGCAGCCCAGTCACCGGTTCCGATATTGCCAAACAGGTACAGCAGATAAGCATTCCCTTTGATATTCTCACCATAGGTTCCGGCATTTTCGAGGATCGCATTGATATAATCATTTACTTTGAAATAGAAGAAATAGTATCCGCCGATAAACGCAAGTGAAGCAAGTACTGTAATATAGTTTCTGCCTTTCAGGCGCAAACTGATCTTTGCAACGACCCAGCCCAGCATACACGACAGCATCAATATGATGACCGTTACGATCAGATAAAGCAGGATCCCGCAGATCAGTTTTGCCGGTGTGAGTCCTGTCACGATCCAGTAAACGGCAAGCATCGGTATCAGTGCTGTTGAAGCATACATCGTTCCCAGCAGATAGACATTGATAAGACGGGCAGTCATGATCGTTCCTGTCGGGATCGGAAGGGATAACAGCAGATCATTATCCTTGGCCATGTACAGGCTGGAATAGGTATTAAACACACTTCCGAAAGCACCCAGGGCAACTGCAGTACCGCTCATGATCAGAAAATACAGCCATCCCATGCCCATCTCATTCAGAATACCGCAGAACGCGAATGCCATCATTGTAAACATTCCGCCAAGCACGCCGACTATGAGGAGAATGAATAACGTCAGATATGTCGCGATCTCCCCTTTTGAACGAATGGTGTTTTTCTTCGGATTGTATAAATAATTCCGGAACACTTCAGCGATCTGTTTTTTGACTAACACTTTCAGCATCGGTCAGTCCTCCAGTTCAAGGAATACTTCTTCCAGACTGTCATCGCCTTTGACTTCTTCCATCGAGCCCGTTCTGATGAGACGCCCCTGCTTGATGATCGCAACCTTATCACAGAGCTTTTCGGCCACTTCCAGTACATGTGTCGAAAAGAAGATCGCTCCGCCTGCATCACAGTGTTCACGCATCATTTCCTTCAGCAGATGGGAAGCTTTAGGGTCAAGACCGACAAAAGGTTCGTCCATCATGATCAGTTTCGGAGAATGGATCCATGCTGAGATCACAGCCAGCTTCTGCTTCATTCCATGGGAATACGCGGCAACAGGCTGAGCAAGGTCATTGGTCAGTTCAAACAGGTCTGCATACCGACGTATCTTCTCCTGACGTATATCGGCAGGGATTTCAAAGATATCCGCAATAAAGTTCAGATATCTGATCCCGCTCATATATTCATACAGATCAGGATTATCGGGAATATATGCCAGATCCTTCTTGCATTTTATCGGATCCTTTTTGATCGAACTGCCATTGATCATGATCTCTCCTTCATCAAACTGAAGGATGCCTGCACAACTTTTGAGCGTTGTTGTCTTACCGGCACCATTGTGTCCGATAAAGCCATAGATCTCACCAGGCTGTATATGCAGGGACAGATCGTCAACAGCAGTTTTATCTCCATAACGTTTTGTCAGATGTTCGATTTTCAGCATAATATGTTCTCCATCATTCTTTTCTGTTAATTCTTCAAGTTTTAGGGTTCAGGATCATTCCTGCGTATCATGATCATTTCTGCCCCTCTTCGGTATCGTTCTTGTTTTCACGAGCTGGGCATCTTCCAGTCTTTTTGCCATCTTTGAATACCTCTGTCCAAAACGATATGCTTCCCCGTTCCGGACACTGATCACAAGTTCATGATGAGACAAAGTACCCCAGCATATCCTGATCTTTCTATTTTCCGGCGCATCAATATATGCTGTACCGGTTCCGTCACCGGACCAGAGGATGTTCTGTTCTTCGTCATAGATACGTATTTCATTCATTTCTTCAAACATATGGATCTCTGCCGGAGAATTCAGAATAAAACCGCACTCAGGACAGACTCCGGCATCATCATTCATCACTGCACCGCATCGATAACATCTCATATTGATATATTTCCTCTTCAGAGTATTTTTATTTCACTCGTTCAATTGTCTATACTGCAGCTGAAATAACATCAGAATACTTTCTGATCACAGCTTCAATGTTGTAAGAATACGGTTTGATTCATCGTTTACCATATACATCAGGCACCGTATATCCTGCAGAAATGCCTGCTGAATGCTTCGATCTGAGCGATCGCTTCACCGGTTTTTTCCGGTTCACGGTCACACAGATGGATTAATGCCGAGATCGGTGCAGTATATGAAAAAGCGATCATGCGCGGATCATCCTGAATGATCAGCCCCTTCTCCATCATTCCGCTGAATACGTATGTAAACATTTCCGTAAGCCCGGTCAGAAAATGTTTTGTTGCAAGTTCACATGCCCGTTTATCACGGAACTGTTCAAGCGTGAGGACCTTTCTTGTCATAATGATCTTTTCATCATGGATGGTAACATTGACCATCTGCATCGTCAGTTCAGTCAATCCTTCCAGCGAATCCGGTATGGGCGGAAGATGTTTCGCAGATCCGAAGCGTTCCCCGTAATATGCGATCATTTCGTCCAGCAATGCATTCCAGATCGCTTCCTTGCTGTCGTAATGCTTATACACCCCTGACTTGACGAGTCCCAGTGATGAACTCAGTTCGCGGATATTTGTTCCTGCGTACCCCTTCTGTGAAAACAGCTCTAATGCTGCAGAAAGTATTCTTTCCTTTGTATCGTTTGCCATGATCTTTTTATCTAGTGACCTTTCGTTCACTAATTATAATGAGTGAGTTATATCCTGTCAATATCATTGCAGTTCCGACAGTCTGCATAAAAAATGTCTCCGGGCATACACTCAGAGACAGATATTACGTATTCAGTATCAGATAAGCCATTTTTTTATCTGGATGAACCTGTTTGAAACGCAAGTAATGCATCAGCCGGAAAACGATAATCCAGGCTGCAGATATACCCTCTGAGCCAGTTATTTCCATTAACATTACGGTGATACAGCCCTTTCGGGAAATCATCATTCTGCACAAGGATTTCTGTCAGTACTGTTACTGCCTGATCAGGTGCTTCATGCGTCCCGATGAGAATGGAATTACTGCTTTGCGGCTGGTCCTTCCATGCCAAACGAAGAAACAGACCGATATTTACAGGACATGGCTTCAGACCAGTTTCTGCGATCTTATCAAAAATCTCCGGTAAGGATGCTCCGTTTTTTAACCGATCTCATGCAGTGAAGTGATCACGATATGGACTGTTTCCGTCTGATCCGTCATAAAATCGGGATGGGAAAAATACTCTTCTGCGTAATGATTGATCAGAACATCATTTTCATCGAGTATTCTTTTTATCTGATCCTTCTCAAAAGGCACAGGATCTAAAGTGAACTGTTTCATATGATTAACATAACATAGTTATCCTGAATTCTGCTCTTTACATCATTCATTTTGTCAATAAAAGACTGCCCGAAGACAGTCTCTTATTTCAAAGGGGTTATTTACAGAGCGGATTATTTCTTGAAGTGTACAGGCATGCTGAATGCGGAATTGCCTGCGATATCTGTAGCGAGGAGACGAGCCCACTTCATTCCCTTCGGGAAGTCGAAGGAGACTGTCTTTCTTCCATAGGAAGTTGTGTCTTCCAGAGGAACGATCAAACTGTTGACGTTCTGTCCGTCAGAGTAAACGAGTTCAGCTTCTGTCAGCGGGAATGTCCAGCTGAATTCAGCTTCTGCATGACCGTCTTCGATCTTGCTCTTTTCGATCAGGATCTCACCTGTGGAGTAGAAGTGTCTGCCCTGACGCAGAGCATCTACCAGCTCCTGCCAGTTCTCGGAAGAAGGAATATGATCCAGTTCAACATATGTGCAGTTGATCATCGGATACTGTTCCCAGTCTTCTTCGCACTCTTCTACCTTTGTATATGTATCGAGCTCACTCATCATATAGATGGGTCTGTCATACCAGTTGTTCAGATCGTTCCAGACTCTGTCTGTACGTCCGGAGAACATTGTCTTGACGGAGTTGTCAGCCGGCAGCATTCTCGCGCCGCAGCCGATCCATCTTTCGGATGTCTGCCAGTTCGTCTCTTTGGAGTCATACGGCAGACCATCGTTTGCCTTTGTATCAGGATGCGGCATCTGGATGAAGCAGTCTTCCAGTTCGCACATCTTGATGACATCAGCAGCGCTCTTCAGATGGTAGTATGTTCTTCCGTCAGGCAGCTTCTCAGCAAATTCCTGGTCATCGTCTCTCCATCTGGAATACAGCATATGATGGGAAGGCCATACCATGAAGTGGAACGGGATCAGCTGCTTAGCTTTATCCTTGCCCATAACTGCGATCTCTTCGCCTGTAACGAGCAGGAAGTCAGGTGTGGATACATATGTTGATTCAAGATTGTAACGTTCAAGGTCAGCTTTTCTGCCTTCCTTGTTGTCATCGTTTCTGCCTTCAGCCCAGAAATCACAGGGTGAGAAGATGTCGAATCCGACTTCTTTCAGAGCCAGTTCCCAAGGTCTCTGCTTGCGGTAGTCACGGGCAAATGCTGCCTGGGATGCGATATGCATATGGGATCCGAGTCTCTGGTAGCCGTTGAGCTTTCTGAGATGGTCGTGGTTTGTGTATTTCATTGCCATGTTGCGGCAGGAATAGATACCTTCGCTGTTAACGACCAGGAAGAAGTTCATATTCTGAACTGTACCGGGTTTTGCGTTGTAGAGCGGCCAGCGGACATTGAAGTGTTCCTGTTCCTTATTCTGACGGACACCGATCGCTACTGTCTTCCAGTCTTTGGAAAGAATGTAGTAATTGTATCCGACGTTGTTTTCTGTCTGTCCGCCCCAGATGAATCTGTGCGGGTTAGGCATAACAGCAACTGCACCGTTCGCCTGCTGCAGTGTCAGAACACGGCCTCTCGCCTGTACTCTCTGTCTGTCGCGGTCCGGTCCGCTGTTTGTACGCGGAGCAGGATTTTCGATGACTTCTCTCTTCTTGGGTGTTACATAGTAGAGCTTGTCTCTCTTAAAGCCGTCGAAGCCGCCGTGATACAGGTAGCATACACCGTCTTCTTCTGTAGAAGCGACTGCCTCTGCACGGATCAGGTTTGTTCCCTCAAAGAAGTTCAATGCGAATCCGCCGGAGAATTTATGGCATGTGAATCCGTCAAATGTAACAGTCTGCCTGTTTCCGGATCTCTCATACTTGAATTCTGTTGTCTTGAAGGTGCTGTTGCCTTCGGAAACTTCGTTCTTGCGGCTCATCGGATCATCGGAATATGTATCCCACTGATAATCCAGTTCTTCACCGGGAGCCAGACCCTTTTCTCTCTGCGGATTGATCTTTGTACGAACGCCGGTAACGATCTTGAACTGAGGATGAAGCTTTTCAGCAAGGACTCTCTTTTCACCGTTTGTTTCGTAGCTGAGTTCAACGATGCAGGGCTGCTCGTTGTCAATGCCGACAACTGCCGTCCATTTCAGACCGTCTTCGCCGTTCCAGTTAATGACTTTGTTTTCCATAAATGCAATCCTTTCTGTTTAATTATTTGAATGCCGGGAACATATAGGATGTCCACAGGATCATTGTGACAAGTTTGAGTAATGCAGGAATAATACCCTGTTTGAACATGGACTTGAGATCGTAGCCGCCGGATTCCATAACCAGAGGCATGATCGGAGTCGCTGTCGGGAAGAACCATGCGATCAGAGATGCATTCTGAATAGCAAGCATCAGACCTTTTGCGCTGCATCCCAGTACTTCGCAGGTCATGATAGCGATCGGGAAGAAGAGGTTTGCTGTAGCGCCGTTGTTCATGAACTGTGTCAGGATGATAACGATGAGGCAGAACATGAAGTACAGTACGAATGTATTCGGATGATCACCAAGCATTGCAGCGATCTTTTCACCAATGAACATACCTGTACCTGTGTGAACGAGAGCTTCACTCATGACGTATGCGCCAACCAGCAGCATCATCAGTGAGATCGGAATTGCATCATGTGATTCCTTGACTGTATTGACACCTGTGAAGTACATCAGGACAGCGCATGCTGTGGTGATTTCCCACTGTGCCAGACCTGTCTTGTCGGCTGTGATCAGGAGAGCTGTCATAAGGATGAAGATAACGATTGCAATTTTATCCTGGAACGGTGTGAGTTCACGAGCAGCTTTTCTCTGCTTCATGTTGAGACCTTTGATCTCAACAGGCGGCTCTTCCGGAGCGAACTTGAGTCCGAAGAATACGAAGTACAGCAGCATCAGGACACAGATCGGAGCACGTGCAATGAACGGATCCCAAACTGTGAATGTATCGCCGAATGTGTAGCCAGCGCTCTCGAGGAAGCCGTTCAGTCTGACGTAAGCAACTGCACCGGAACCCAGCGGGATCGATGTCTGGTCACACAGCATCAGAGCAGCAAGCGGGAACATAACCTTGGACGGACTCTTTCCGAATTTTTCACATACTTCGAGGATCAGAGGATAAACGATAGCGAGACGTGTCAGGGCAGCTCCGAGGATGAGTCCCATGAAGAACAGGATAACCATGAAGATTGCGATGCACTTTTCAAAGCTTCCGCCTGAAACCTTGTAAAGTACGTTACCGATGTTCTTGATCAGTTTTGTTTTACTGAAGCCCGCTGCTACCATCATCAGACCTGGCATCATGATGATGTTCTGGTCTGCGAACTTTGCGAGTGCAACCTTAGGTTCTACGCATCCTGTCAAAACGAGCAGCAGGACGATGAACATGGCGATACCGCCGAAGCTATACTTGGTGAAGCCAAGCATTCCCAGCATGATCAGCCATATGACGATGTTGATGATAATTAAGTTTGTCATATTGGATTCCCTTCTCCTTTTTCCGCCAGAAGAATTTCAGTGCTGTCTCCCCGTGACATCCCCTCAATTTCTTCTCCGGATCTCCTTGTACCCAAAAGATAGCAGAGGCTTAAGGAATCACAAATCTCAATTATTTATCGTTCAAAAGTCACTTCATGTCATGATATAAAATATAAAAAGTGCTTTATTTAAGCCTTTTTTCTAATTTTTTTCTCATATTTTCCGTTTTTCTTAAAAACATGTGTCTCAGCGTTTTCATCAAATGTAAGCGTTATCAGTTATGAATCATAAATAAAAGAAGTGTACCTGACCGTTTATTGTTCAGAAAAATATGGCGTATATAGAAAAAGACCATCGTGATCGTCTATGATCCGTGTGGTCTTATCTTATAAATTCAGCTGAAGAAGTTATTTGATCTCTTCTTTCAGGCTCTTGGAAGCTTTGAATCCCGGCAGTTTGGATGAAGGGATTTCAATGGATTCCTTTGTCTGAGGGTTGATTCCGATTCTGGAAGCGCGTGTCTTAACTTCGAATTTTCCGAAACCTGTGATCTCGACTTTGCCGCCTTCTTTCAGAGTATCTGTAATTGTATCAAAAACCAGTTCAACGATTTCTGCTGCTTCTTTCTTTGTAAGGTCATGCTTTTCAGCAATAATTTCAGCAATGCCCTTTTTGTTCAATGTTTCCATAATTTAACCTCCGTGACCACTATCATACAGTAAACATCTTATGCATTCAATACTTGAAAATTGAATATCAATCAGTACTTTCCGCTTTTGATTTCAACTGCTGAATTATATCTTTTAAATCAATTTCAGTCAAATCTTTTACACCGGAAGCGTTTTTGTGTCCGCCGCCGTTAAAATGTTCTGCAATATCATTCACAGATACATGTTTGGAACGGAGAGATCCATCGTAGATCCCCTTTACACTGATACGCTCCGTAAAGACGCACCATACTTCCAGTTCGGAAATATGACCGATCTCATCGATATAATTCCTTGCCTCTGAACCTTTCAGGTGGAACCGGTTCAGTTCATCCTGAGAAAGGATGACATATCCCATATTCCTGTGTTCTGTAAAACGCACAGCAGAACGCAGATAGCTTGCAAATTCAAATTCACTGATCGTACGGTCAAACAGTTCCCTGTTGAGTTCCGGGATCGAGAATTCATGTTCTGCCAGTACAGCAGCCATTTTCAGTGTATGCGCTGTTGTATTGCTTGTTCTGAAACACAGCGTATCAGTCAATATACCGGCATAGAAGTACCTGGCTGTAACGCTGCTGACGGGATAACGGGTACCTGTCAGAAGCTCAGTCAGAATCTCGCATGTCGCGGCAGAGCTGTCAAATACCATCTGAACATCACCAAACGGTTCCCTGTTGGGATGATGATCGATCTTGATCACTTTCGAGGCACTCATTGCCCTTTCATCATCGATCCTTGCAGTATTGGCTGTATCAAGCACGATGGCTAAACTGTTTCTGATCGTCTCATCACTGACTTCGTCCGTTTCCGGCCAGTGCCCCTGCGTACATTTTTCACGTCCCAGCGCATAAACCTGCTTTTCAGGCCAGTTTTCTTTCAGCCAGTTGAATAATCCGAACTGCGAGCCGACGGCATCACAGTCCGGATGTACATGACGATAGATTGTAATAATATCTGCTGCCTCAATTTCCTGAAGCAGCAGATCGGAAAAGTTCATTACAGGCCCAGGAGTCTGCAGGTATCGCGGGCAATAACGAGTTCTTCGTTTGTCGGGATGACGTATACAGCAACCTTGGAATCCGGCTTGGAGATCAGGCATTCCTTACCATGGATCTGCATGTTCAGATCATAGTCAATGCTGAGGCCCATACCTTCTTCGATGTGCTTCAGGATACGTTCACGTGTGTGTGCGTCGTTTTCACCGAGGCCGGCTGTAAATACGATCGCGTCTGTATGACCCAGCTGCATGTAATAGCCGCCGATCACGTTGACAGCACGGTTGCGGTAAAGCTCAACTGTCAGCTTTGCGCGTTCATTGCCTTCTTCCAGAGCAGCCTGGATATCACGAGCGTCTGAGGAAATGCCGGATACACCGAGCATACCGGATCTCTTGTTCAGGAATGTATCCATTTCATCAGGTGTGCATTCCAGTTTCTTCATCATGTAGAATACAACGGTCGGATCGATATCGCCGCTTCTTGTACCCATCATGACGCCGCCCAGCGGTGTCAGACCCATGGATGTGTTGATGCACTTACCGTTTCTGATCGCAGTTACGGATGCACCGTTGCCCAGATGGCATGTGATCATGTTCAGTGTGTTGACATCCTTGCCCATCAGTTCAGCAGCTCTTCTGTTGACATACCAGTGGGATGTACCGTGAGCGCCGTATCTGCGGATCTTATACTGTGTATACCAGTCATAAGGTACCGGGAAGAGATAGGATTCAGGCCCCATTGTCTGATGGAACGCTGTGTCGAAGACAAATACATGTCCAATCTTCGGAAGTGCCTTAACAAATGCTTTGTAGCATACGAGATGCGCGTGATTGTGAAGCGGAGCCAATTCACAGAGTTCGTCAACTTTTTCTACAACGTCAGGTGTTACGACTACGGACTGATCGAAATACGGTCCGCCCTGGACGATACGGTGACCGGCACCCTGGATCTCATCCAGGCTTTCAACGACTTTCCAGTCGATCAGTGCTTTCAGCAGTACGTCAACTGCTCTCTGATGATCGGGAAGCGGCAGCTGTTCTGTATGCTTTTCGCCGTTTACCTTGATCGTAAATGCGCCCATGTCCTGGCCGATACGTTCTGCCTGACCTGATG
The DNA here is from genome assembly GCA_017421125.1 of Solobacterium sp. Classification (GTDB taxonomy): domain Bacteria; phylum Bacillota_I; class Bacilli_A; order Erysipelotrichales; family Erysipelotrichaceae; genus Bulleidia. The sequence goes on along the minus strand of JAFOMZ010000148.1, from coordinate 4,430 downwards.
TCAGTACAGTCTCGCTCGGCATGTCAAAGAGCTGAAACTTTAATGATGATGAACCGGAATTAACAGATATTACCTTACTCATATAGACCTCCTTCTGACTCCGTATTCAAACACTGATCCAGCAGATCATGGATCCGCTGATCATCTGTTAGCAATTTAATTTTATCATACAGCTTGATACGCAACTCATAATTTTTCACAAGTCCGAGCTTTTCCTCGTATTTCATCAGCTCATCCCTGCTTCTGCGGACGGTATCATATACCGCGGCACGGGATACGTTCATGATCTCCGAGATCTCCTGTAGTGACAGATCTTCACAATAATAATATGTGCAGATCTCAAGCTGTTTTTCCGTGAGCAGCGTGCCGTAGAAATCGAGCAGGCTGTTCATCACGAATTTATCATCGGACATTTTCAATGCCCTGGGAAATACTGTACAGGTAGGAATCCAGATCGAACGGTCTCAGATCAGTAGGTTTTTCTCCCAGTCCGATATATCTGACCGGCAGATGCAGCTCATGCTTGATCGCGATGACAATGCCGCCCTTAGCGGTACCGTCCATCTTTGTCAGGATGATCCCTGTCAGGTTTGTAGCCTCATTGAATATCTTTGCCTGGGACAGACCGTTCTGGCCCGTTGTCGCATCCAGTACCAGCCAGGTATTGTGCGGCGCGCCTTCGATCTCTTTTCCGCAGACACGGTTCATTTTGGAAAGCTCAGCCATCAGTCCCGCTTTGTTCTGCAGTCTGCCGGCTGTATCACACAGCAGGATATCGATATTGTTTTCCTTTGCGTAACGGCATCCGTCTACGATCGCTGCACTGGGATCGCCGTTTTCGATTCCTTTGATGCAAGGAACATCCAGACGTTCACCCCATTCCGCCAGCTGGCCGATCGCTCCGGCACGGAATGTATCGGCCGCAACGAATGCGACAGACTTGCCCTTCTTTTTATACATATGTGCAAGCTTGGCTGCCGTTGTGGTCTTGCCTGATCCGTTGACGCCTTCCAGAAGAATGACCGTCGGTCCCTCTTCAGCAAATAAAGGTTCCGTATCGGGATATTCCTCATAGATCTTCTTCATTGTTTCAATGAGGAAGTTCATGCACCAGGGGAACGGGATCTTGCCGTACTCCTGCCCTTTTTTCCTGAGTTCTTCACAGATCAGGTCAGCTGTATCGATGCCTACATCGCTCTCAAGGAGTACGATCGTCAGTTCTTCAAGAAAATCTTCATCGATATAGCCTTTGTATTTGTACTGCATCTGCTGAAGCTGATCGCCGAATTTGTTCTTGGATTTGGCGAATCCGCTCAGGTATACAGCTCTGTCGTCTTTTTTCTGAAATTTCGCTTTCAGGGTATCCAGAAAACTCATGAAACAGCCTCCTCATTTTCCTGTGCCATACTCATGGCATCCTTCAGTTCGACCTTCAGCATCTGGCTGACGCCCTGATGCTGCATGGTAACACCATACAGTACATCCGTATTCTGCATGGTACCGGGTCTGTGCGTAACAACGATGAACTGCGTACGGTCTGTATAGTTATGCAGATACTGCGCAAAGCGTTCAACATTGCTCTGGTCAAGCGCTGCCTCGACTTCATCAAGGATGACCAGCGGTACCGGTTTGACTTTCAGAATGGCAAACAGTACGCACAGAGCGATCAGTGACTTCTCACCACCCGAGAACAGCATGTTGTTCTGAACTGCTTTTCCCGGAGGCTGAGCGTCGATATCAATGCCGGTATTCAGGATGTCGGATGGATCCTCCAGGATAAGCTTTGCCTTTCCGCCGCCGTAAAGGTTCCTGAATATGTCATTGAATTCCGTATTGATCTTGTCAAACATCGTTTTGAACTGGCGGATCATGACCCTGTCCATCTCATCGATGGCTGCCAGGATCTTGTCCCTGCTCTGCGTCAGTTCCTCAATGGACTTCTTGAGCATTTCATAACGCTCATTCACTTCATTGTATTCTTCCGGCGCATTCATGTTGATGTTGCCAAGACGTTCGATATCCGATCTCAGCTGCAGTACTTCTTCACGCGCATTTTCCACCTGCAGGTCACTGACCTTGGTAGCAGCGAATTCATATGTCAGCTGATATTCCGATACAAGCCTGTTCAGCGCGTTTTCGATCTTTGTTTCGATCTTTCCCTGATCGATCCTGATCTGGGAAGAAGAATCCTGGTAGCGCTGCATATCCTTGCGTGTCTGACGCAGCTGCATTTCTTTTCTGTCTGTTTCCTGAGACAGCTGGATCCTCTGCTCACGCTTGGTCCTGATCGATGAAGTGATCTCGTCACGTCTGGAATAAGCCGCATTCAGCCTGGATACCATTTCATCTGCTTCAGGCAGGTCTTCTTCGGTATTTTCGTTTCCGTCCGGTGTCAGCAGTGCCAGATCGTTCCTCAGTTTTTCATACTTTGCCTGCTTCGCGTCAACGACAGGTTCAAGTGAAGCAGCGGAAATACGGTGCTGCTGGAGACGGCTCGTGATCTCGCTCTTCTGCATATCAGCCTGCTGGACCTGCTTCCTGAGCAGCTCTGTCCTGGCTGTCTGCGCATCGATCTTCTGATTGACTTCATCTGCTTCTTTTTGGGCAGTGACGATCGTCGTGCTGCGGCGTGTCTTACCGCCGGTCATGGAACCGCCGCGGTGGATCACTTCTCCGTCCAGCGTAACGATCTTGTACTGACGGCCTGTCAGGGATGACAGTTCGTTGCCGCTTTCCATGTCTTCGACGACCATGACATTTCTCAAAAGTGATGCCGCTACCGGTTCAAACTTCGGATCATATTCAGCAAAATCACTGGCAGGACCTCTGTATCCCGGCGTATTCTGGGCAATGACCGCAGCGTCCTTGGAGATCCATCTGGGCTGGCATACTGTCAGCGGAAGGAATGTCGCACGTCCGCTCTGGTTTCTTGTCAGGAACCTGATCGCGTCTCTTGCACATGCTTCATCCGTCGTAACGATGTTGTACATCGCGCCGCCGAGCGCTTCCGACAATGCTTCTTCATAACCGGGCTTTGCCTTGATCACCTGACCGATCACACCGAGGATGCCTTTGAGGGCATTGCGGTTGTCCATGATGGACTTGGCACCGCCCTGTCTCGTGGAACTGAGCGGGTCCTTCAGCATATTGTCCAGATAGACCTTCTGGTTCTGCAGATTGCGCAGGATTCCGGCGCTCTGCTCATACTCATTGTTCAGGTCGAACTGTTTCTGAGCGATCTGCGTCAGACGTTCCTTATCAAGATCGATCTCACGGTTGATCGCGTCAAGTCTGCTCTTACGGTCTTCGTACTCTTCCTTGGCAGAAGCCAGCAGACCTCTTGTTTCTTTTGCCTTCTGTTCCCTGCTTCCGGTCTCGATGATGTACTTACGGCGCTCATCCATTTCTGTCTTACGTGCTTCCAGTGCCGAAATGGAATCAATGTTGTGCATCAGTTCTTCCTGCAGAGCGGAGATCTCACGTTCCAGCTGTGAGTTCTGTTTCCGTTCATCCTGGATCTTCATTTCACCGATCTGGATCGTCGTCGCACACATCTGCGCTTTCGTTTCAATATCAAAGAGTGCTTTTTTGCATTCTTCGAGTTTATCATTCAATTCCTGAATATCCTGTACAAGAACAGTGATCTCGATCTCTTCCAGACGCTTTTTCTTCTCACGGTAGATCTCGGCCTTATGTGCCTGACGCTTCAGCGGGGATACCTGCTTTTCAAGTTCGTTCAGGATATCCGTGCTGCGCTCAAGGTTCAGCCTGGTCCGTTCCAGTCTGTTCAAAGATTCAAGCTTTCTCTTCTTATACTTTGCAACACCGGCAGCTTCTTCAAAAATACCTCTTCTGTCTTTAGGCTTGCTTTCAGCAAACGTAATGACATTGCCCTGTGAAATGATGCTGAGGGAGTCCTTGCCAAGACCAGTATCCAGGAAGAGCTCAACGACATCTTTCAGACGCACGGGATTCCGGTTGATCAGATACTGCGCGTCTCCTGAATCACGGTAAAGCCTTCTGGTCACTTCCAGTTCATCATTCTGTGAGTTGAGGATATGATTGGAATTATCAAAAACAAGAGTGACTTCAGCCATGTTGAGCTGACGGCGGTCTGCACTGCCGGAAAAAATGACGTCATTCATCTTTTCGCCGCGCATCTGCCTCGCACTCTGTTCACCAAGCACCCACCTGACCGAGTCGGAAATGTTTGATTTTCCACATCCGTTCGGTCCTACGATTCCGGTGATCGGATATTCAAAGGATATGACTGTTTTGTCTGCAAAGGATTTGAATCCCTGCATTTCAATCCGCTTTAAAAACATCTTATCTCCTTTTGATACCTCGAACATTATAACAAAAAGGGACCCTGCTGTGAACAAAACAGGTCCCTAATCAGCTGTTTATAATTTGTTTAGTCTTCCCGAACG
>JAFOMZ010000147.1 GCA_017421125.1 Solobacterium sp. | reverse complement strand
TGAAAATGCCATGGAACTGCTCAACAGCTGTGTACGCATCGCTCCAACGTATTTTTCACTCGGCAACCACGAATATGTTTTAACAAAGCAGGATATGGAACTGATCCGCAGTACCGGTACAGTCATTCTGGACAATACATGGACAGCTTTCCGTCCGGACATCTTTATCGGCGGATTATCGTCTGCCCGGATGAAGGTAAAGTCAAAGATCCCGGATCATCAATGGCTTGACGAATTTGAAAAACTGCCCGGTTACAGGATCCTGATGTCCCATCATCCTGAATACTGGGCTCTGCAGGAACCGTTTCTCAAAGACCGGAAGATCGACCTGGTACTGAGCGGACATGCGCACGGGGGACAGATCAGATTCCGCAGAAAGGGCAGGTGGCAGGGACTGTACTGCCATAACCAGGGTCTTTTCCCGGAATATACGTCAGACATCCATAAAGGACCGTACGGATATCTGGTAATATCAAGAGGCCTTGCGAATACCTCACAGCCATTGCCAAGACTCTTCAACGAACCGGAGCTCGTCTATATCGTTCCGGAAGGCAGAAATATAGGTCTATAAAAAATCAGGGGATCTGTATCAGGACCCCCTGTGTAATTTATTGATGGAAAGAATTATAGATCGTAATGATGCGCTGGATCCAATGGGTATTTCCCCCGCAGTACCATGAAGCGATCTCTTCAATGGTGCGCTTTCCGGCGTTTTTATAATTCCTTAGTGTATTCATGAATGCATTCAGACCATCCTGCGGGGTGTCGAATGTGATGACACCTTCATAGCCGATCAGACCTCCGTAGTTGTTCTGTTCACATGCGGCATAGGATGATCCGTAGCCGGTCTCCTGATCAGAGATCGCCAGCGCAAGATACGGGTCAACACCATAGCTTTCCGCTGTATCGAAGAACTGGTCTTTCATATCCATCATGCAGGAACGGAACCAGAATGACATGTCATCATTTCTGGAAACTGTCGGAACATAGAGATTGCTGTCATAATCCGAGGTATATCCTGTACCGGAAGAACCTCCCTGAGGCGGCGGAGTCGGCTCGGAAGCCGTGGTATCCGGTGTCGGAGTGGGCGTCGGTGTCGGTGTTGGTGTAGGAGTCGGGGTCGGTTCGGTCCAGTTTACCTGGATCATTTTGGAGACAGACTCATAACCTGTACCGGATGCCGTAACTGTTACAGTACCGGCATTGGACGGGTAGATATATAGGATCCCGGGATCATACCAGGTGGATATACCGGGAGAACAATATGTCGTGATCGTTACATCGGAAGAAGTCGTGATCCTGACAGACACTTCATTGCCGCCGACAGTCGTGACTGTTTCTTTCTCCAGGACAAGCGGCGCATCCGGCAGAGGCGTCGGAGTGGCAGTCGGTGTCGGAGTGGGCGTGGGAGTCGGTGTCGGTGTTGGTGTCGGTGTAGGAGTCGGTGTCGCCGTAGGAGTGGGAGTCGGTGTCTCCGTCGGTTCCGGTGTTGCGGAAGGTGACGGCTCCGGCGTGGCACTCAGCAGAGCAGATGCCGTGGGAACAGGTGCTGCAGCGACCTGCCGTGCTTCCTCCTGCTGTGATGTTACATAATAAACACCGCCGCACAGAAGTGCAGACAACGGTACAAATATCAGTGTTCGTATCCACAGAGCAGGTTTCATAACGCAATTGTATTGTATTTGAACGATAATCGCAATCTTATCGGAATGGTGAAAGTAACCGGCGGCCGTGATAAGATATTCCGGTAAACATGGAGGATTTATGGCTGAACAATTAAAAGAAAGAATTGATATGGATCCCGCTTATCAATGGGATCTGAGCAGTCTGTTTAAAAATGATGAGGAATGGGAAAAGGCGTTCCTGGAAACAGATGCGCTGATCGGAGAGATCGCGCAGTATGAAGGCAGGCTGAACAATGCAGAAACGATCAGGAAATTCCTGGATGCGGAAACGAACGCGGAGCGGAAAATGGACGACCTTATGACATATGCTTCCCTGCGCAGAAGTGAAGATACCAGGGCAGAACAGGCACAGTCCATGTATGCCCGTGTATTCGGGAAATATGTTGCCTTTATGACAGTCGGATCATTTGCCGAACCCGAGATCCTTTCCCTGGATGAGAACCTGCTGAAAGAGATCGCGGAAGATGAACTGCTGGAGCCGTACGCATTTACGCTTGAGAATCTGGTCAGAAGAAAGCCGCATACATTATCTGCGGCAGAAGAAAAGCTGCTTGCAGGACTCGGTGAAGTCATGTCTGCGCCTTCCGAGATCGCGGACAACCTGCTGGATGCGGATCTCGTATTTGACAGCGTGAAGGACGGAGAAGGAAACGAACATGAACTGACAGGTTCCAACTACATCCTGCTGCAGACATCCAATGACAGGGTGCTCAGGGAAAACGCGTTCAGAAGCTACTACAAAACATTCAAACAACACATCAATACACTGGCTGCCACATACAGCGGGGCCGTCAAGGGTGCTGCCGCTGAAGCTTCTGCCAGACACTATGGTTCTTCCCGTGAGATGAGTCTTTCCGAAACGAATATCCCGCTGTCTGTCTATGACAGCCTGATCGCATCCGTTCATAAATACATGCCGGCAATGTACCGTTATGTCGCATTGAGAAAACGTCTCCTCGGACTGGATGAGATCCACTACTATGATGTGTACGCGCCGCTCGTCAAGGGCAGTGAAAAACGCTATACATATGATGAGGCAAAGCAGATGGTGCTGAACGCCGTATCCCCGCTGGGTCCGGACTATGTGGAAACAGTACGAAACGGTATGAATTCCGGATGGATCGATGTGTATCCCAACAAGGGAAAAACAGGCGGTGCATTCTCCTCAGGCACATACGATTCCAACCCGTATATCCTGACGAACTTTACAGGCACGCTGGACAGTGTATCGACACTGGCGCATGAGATGGGACATTCCATGCATACATGGCATTCCAAGACACACCAGCCTGCGCAGTATGCCGGCTACACACTGTTCGTAGCTGAGGTGGCTTCCACGGTCAATGAGAACCTGCTGGTCGACCAGCTGCTTCAGGTAACGGATGATCCGAAAGA
>JAFOMZ010000146.1 GCA_017421125.1 Solobacterium sp. | reverse complement strand
GTTTGAGGGCATCGTCGACATTCCTGCAGGCGTACTTCAAAGCAGTGTGATCGATATCGGCGAGCCAGGGAAGATAGGTTTTCATGCCGGAAAGAAGATACTGCATGTCAAAACATGAGAGGCGCTTATTTCGGCGTTTCAGAGTTTTGATATACCGTTCAAGCATATGATTATAGACAAATCTGCAGGAGCCGAATGTCTGTCTGATGACAGATATCTGCTCATCCGTCGGATAGATCCGCATTTTCAAAGCTTTAAATCTCTTCATGGCAGTATCTCCTTTCACAGTCCCGGCAGAACGGGCGTTCCGTTATGTCAGACACTAAAATATACGGACAAAGAGATCACGATTCCACGAAGAAATCAAAAACATTTTTTTTCATAATTTTTCAATATTTTTCCGGATATATCTCTGTTTCATATCCGGACACACATTGTTTGCATGTTTTTAACTGTAAAATATCCTTATTATTTTCGGAGGATTTATGACAGAAACTATGAACAAATGGATCGCTGAATGGTATGAGCAGAATGACGCTGATATCAAAAAATTGATGCGTGATGTATGGGAACACCCGGAACTTGGTCTTGAAACACCTTATGCAGCAAAAGTATGCGCGGAATTCGTTAAATCACATGGTTTTGATCATGTAGAACTCAGATGCGCGGAGGATTATGATAACCCGGAAGCACGTCCGAATGCTGTAGTTGCGGAATTCGGAAGCGGCAAACCTGTTATCGGTATTATCGGTGAACTGGATGCCCTGCCGGGTCTCGGACAGAACGATAATCCATACAGAGACCCTAAAGAAGGCCCGGGGCATGGATGCGGGCATTGTATCATGGCTGGCGGATCCGCAGCTGCTGCCTGTGCCCTGAAATATGCGATGGAGAAAGATCATCTGCAGGGAACGTTGCGCTTTATTGAAGCTCCTGCTGAAGAGATCGGAGTCGGTAAAGGATGGCTGGCAAAAGACGGCTTATTTGATGATATGGATGTTGCACTGATGTGGCATCCCGGATCCTGTGAACTTGACTATGATCCCAGAGACAGCGTCGCGATCTATGATGTAGAATTCAGATTCTATGGGAAGACTGCTCATGCGGCAGGTCAGCCCTGGAACGGACGTTCCGCACTGGATGCAGTTCAGTTGATGAACATGGGATGCGAGTTCATGAGAGAACACGTAAAACCCGGTTCCTATATCCATTACTGCATTACTGCAGGCGGACTGGCACCGAACGTAGTGCCTGACTACGCCGCTGTCCGTTATTTCTTCCGTTCAAAGAGCGGAATGGAAGGTGCAAAAGAGATCTATGAGCGTGCCTGCAAAGTAGCTGACGGCGCTGCTATGATGACAGAAACCTCAGTAGAGAAACATATCAATATGACTATGCCGGATCTGATCTACAACATTCCGCTCTGTCAGTTCCTGTATAACTCAGCTTTGAAACTGCCGGATCTGGAATATACTGCAGAGGAACAGCAGTTCGCCAGAGATCTTTACAAGAGTGTCCTGGAAAAAGAAGCTCCGGAAGATTTTGATAAAGTCATGCCGATGCACATTTCAGAATTCCACGATCATAAGGACGGTGTTAAGAGCTCCGCAACAGATGCTTCCTACATGAGCTATATCTGCCCTACCATGCATTCTTCAGGTATGGGAAATCTGCTCGGCGGTCCCGGACATCATTGGGGTATGACATGCTGTGCAGGAACAGCTCTCGGACAGAAAGCCGGTATCTTCGGATACAAGGCACTGGTTCAGGGTGCGTATGATATTTTCACACATCCGGAAGTTACTGAAGAGTTTTGGGAATATCAGAGATCGCTGAATCTTCCCAAACTTGATTACAGTTCACTGAAATGATCAAAAAGCAGAAGGTTATTATGAACGCCTTCTGCTCTTTTTCATATTCATTGCCTTGACTGCCCATTCATGATCGATCCTGGTTTTGGAAAGCATTTCTTTATCCAGCATCGGGAGTGTTTCCTGTTCGATCTTATGGTAAAGCACCCTGTCCAGTTCTGTTTCACCGGCAAATCCATCTTCTGTCATAACGACAAATCCGTCCTCATGATCAGATGGTGAGTAATACAATCCTTCTACGTGGAGCTGCGGATTTTCCATCATCAGTGAAACTGCTGCTGTAAGTTTTTCAAGTTCGAGCACGCGGTCATCTAGACGCTGATCAAAGATCAGGATCTTTTCGATCATGTCATTGGGATGGATGCACGTACGCATCCGATAGTTCTTTCTGGCTGCATGTTCTCTCAGCTCGTCTTCTTCCGACATGATCGACAGTGCCTGTTCAAACGGATCTTCCGTAAAGGAATCCATGAGCTGCACCATGAATTTCTGTTCTGAATCATGATACAGCAGAGGATAGATCAGTCCCGCTGTCATTCCGCATTTTCTGCAGGTATGACTGAACAAGGATCCATCCAGCAGCTGATCTTTCAGTTCCGGTGTACGGTTGGGATCGATCCATGCATATAGCGAGACCGTGTCCATAAATCCGCAGTGACTGCAGGTAATATCAAGCTTCTGTTTCTGTTCCATCTGTTCTCCTCTTAAAACAATAATATGCGGGTGTACGGTTTGCCGTATCTTCTTTCAGAACCTCCGTACTGCAGAGACAGAATGGATATTGTACGATAACTTTCCCTTTACGATCAGGTTCATCAAATTTTTCTTTTTTCCAGGAAGGATCAAGAATCGTTACAGTGTTTTCCCGACAGGCAACAGCCAGTATATAGTGTCCTCCGTGTGAGAATACACCTGTGTGCCCTTCCCTGTCTCCTCCGACGTTTATGATCACTCGTCCGCCTGTCCGCAGGCATTCAAGAAGATCTTCTGTACTGTCACTCATATGAAGCACCAGTCCATACCTGCTGCACAATTCCGGTCCGAGTACTTTCATGTCTGTACCCGGATCCAGATTTGCTTTGCATGACACGGCAAGATCCCTGATCTCTTCAAGGGAGTACTCACCCAACAGGAGCTGTTCCAGCATCATCGCTGCTGAGCATATACCGCAGCCTGCCAGAGCAATGTTGCCATCTGCTGCCAGGTGACTTTCCGGTTCTTTGACATTTGTCGGATATGGCATGGTTTCATAATCAAGCTGATTGAAATATTTCATGAAGTACTCCTACAATGCAAAATCCGTGAGAATACCGTTCTGATTCCTTGCCTCATCCATGATCTTCATGACAGTGAGGGAATCATTCAGATGTTTCATCATTTCATCAAAGGCATCCGTTTCCAGCATGCGTTTGAACGCTGACATTTCATAAAACATGTTCTGATGTTTTTCTTTTGCTTCGTATTCCCTGCTTTTGCCGTCGTTCATCTGTACTTTGAAGCGATTGACAGAACTGGCTCTCTGATCTGATTCAATGTATCCCAGATCACCGTGGATACTGACGCGCATGGGTGCGCTGCAGTCCTTTGCGCCGATAAGCGATGCTTTGAAACCGGGATATTCCATGACAAGCATACCTGAGGTATCGATATCTCTTACGATATTGGCATGATATGTCACCTTAAGAGGTTCTCCAAAGATGCCGATCATGAGATATACGTTGTAGAGGTTGATGTCCATCAATGCCCCGCCTGCTTTCTGCGGATCGAATACCGGCAGGATCTCTCCGTTTTTGAATGCCTGATAACGTCTGGAGTACTGTGAGAAGCTCAGCTCGGCAATTCTGATCTCACCGATCTCCTTAACTGCCTGCTTCAGTTCTTCCAGTGACGGATTGTACTGATTCATAATAGCTTCGAATAAATACAGGTGATTTTCTTTACAAATGCTGTACAACGCTTCTGCCTGTGCATAGTTGGATGTGAATGGTTTTTCACAGATCACATGTTTTCCATGCATCAGTGCCTTTTTTGAGTATTCATAGTGCATGTAGTTGGATACACCCACATAAACCGCATCGATATCCGATGACAGCATTTCTTCGTAGTCTGTGTAGACTTTCGGAATCGAAAAACGTTCCGCAAGTGTATTCAGTTTATCAATACTGGCCGGTCTGCCGCAGATACATGCGATCTGTATGCCTGCCTCCCTGGCTCCTTCAATAAATGTCGGTATGATCGTTCCGTTTCCTGCAATGCCAACTTTCATAACCCCTCCTGTTTTATTCCATTTTTATTGTACAAAAAATTTAACGTTAATCAAAAATTGATTCACAGAAACCAAACTGTGCTACATTTAAGTTAGCAATTACAGGAGGCAATAATGAACATCAATTTATTCCAGAACAGGAAAAAAGAGGAAGAAAAGAAAGAAACAACTTCCAACACCACTACAGCAGCTAAACCTGCATCAACTATAACAGCCAAAAAACCGGCAGCTACAACTACCGTTAAGCCTTCCACAACAACTGTTAAACCTGCAACAACTGTTAAACCCGCAGCGACAATAAAACCTGCTGTCACAGTGAAACCTGCAGCAACTGTTAAGCCTGCAGTTACAGTTAAACCCGGTCTGTCAGTTGATGGAACAGCTGCTGCTCCGGCTCCTGCAGCTGCACCGAAACCTGCAGCTGAACCGAAACCTGCAGCAAAACCGACTATTACAGTCAAAGCTTCCGGTTCCATTAAACCCACAAAGTCTGTTGAAGAACTTGCAAAAGAAGTTATCCAGGGCAAGTGGGGTAATGGCGCTGACCGCAAAACTGCTCTTGAAGCAGCAGGATTCAGCTATGATGCTGTTCAGACAAAGGTCAATGAACTTCTGAGCGGTACAGCTCCTGCAGCAAAGTCTGTTGAGGAACTGGCTAAAGAAGTTATTCAGGGTAAATGGGGCAACGGTGCAGACCGTAAAGCTGCTCTTGAAAAAGCAGGATTCAGCTATGATGCTGTTCAGGCAAAGGTCAATGAATTGATGAGCGGCACAGCTCCTGCAGGAAAGTCTGTTGAAGAACTGGCTAAAGAAGTCATCCAGGGCAAATGGGGCAACGGCGCTGACCGTAAAGCAGCTCTTGAAAAAGCCGGATATGACTACAACGCTGTTCAGGCTAAAGTAAACGAACTTCTGAAATAATCGGATCTTGGGAAACCGCCTCGTGCGGTTTTTCTTTTGGTCCGAAAAAAAACAGACCATGCAGGTCTGTCCTTCTATGATTCTTGATATGGATTATGCGTCAGCGCCCATAGTGATCGAACCGGATACCGGTACGCTCTTCGGAGTACAGAGAATCACCTGATGTGCGACTTTTTCAATCAAACCATCAAGCGAATAAACAACACCGGTCAGAAAATCGATCATTCTCTGCGCATCATCACGCTGCAGTTTGTGAAGATTCACAATAACAGCATGACCGGATTTCAGCTGGTTGCCGATCGCTACACCTTCCTCGAATGTAGAAGGTTCGAATAATGAGAGATTTGCATTTTTGTTTTCATTCGCCATAAATGATTCCTCCTAAGTCCTACATGAATATTATATAAGACTTTCTTTTAACGGGTACATCAACTCGATTGATATCAGTGTTATTTCAACAGTTCATGCAGTTTTTCAGGTTATTGTATGCATATTGAGCTTTTCTGCAGGCTTCAGATATACTGTTTCAGTTCACTTTAATCATCGATCTTCAGATTGAATCTATTCCCGTCAGCTTCGTTTATAAAAAACTATGACATCCATTCCTCAGTTTCCTGTTTCCAGAATTTTATACCAATTCCTTCTTTGCGATCCAAATGAAAATGGTGTACACCGCAGATACACACTGTCCTGAGGTATACACCTTTTATGATCTTCGTTATATACTTTTTTCTAATTTTTCCATGGTATGTGCAAATTGTCTTACAGCCTTATTCTTCAGATACCAGTATTTACACTTGGAATAATACGCTTCATACCAATCAGCCGGATGTTCCTCCAAAAATCCTTTTCGAATGATCTGTTGTGTTGTGTCACTGCACATTGGCAGGCTCTGTTCCACCGCGGTGATCAGCAATGCGCCATACGCACGGCGGATGTCATGTTCGTTCATCTGATCGGAACTTCTGATCTCTGCTAACATTTTTTTGGCTTCACGATATTTCCTGCCAATAAAATATGCGTATTTTTCATACTGTCCCTTCTTTGATCTGAAGAACGAAATTGCATCAATAAATGTCATGTTTAAGCACCTCCAAATGCAGTATTGCATATGCATTTCATGATAAAAACCGAATTACGGCAGCACCGAAATAAGAAGCACGCTCTTTCGGCAGCATCAAAAAAACTGACGGACCGTCCGTCAATCATTCAGAATCAGTCTGCTTCCGGCAGCCGGCAAAATGAAGTGTCCTGAATAATATACGTCAATTCATTCAAGATCCACTGCACCGGATCACATGTTTCCCCGGTACCGGAAATTATTGATCATTGCGTTGATTCTGCGCCAAATGAAAATGGTGTATACCACAGGCAACCTGGGGCTATACACCGTTTTTCTTTTTGATCCAAAAGTCATGCATCATACAAGACTTTCGTTTGTCAGCTGATATTAGTTTGATTTCAGCAGTTCCTGCAGTTTTTTCAATGTATCATCCGCATTTGTGAAGCGTATTGTATACATTCCCAGCTTTTCTGCAGGCTTCAGATATGCAGCGTCATTATCGATCATGACACATTCTTCAGCTTTCAGGCCATAGCGATCCAGCAGCGTCTGATACATCCGGATATCAGGTTTGCGCATATGTTCCTCGTGCGAGAATACACCGCCGCTGAGGATCTGATATCCTTCATATTTCTTTATGATCTGATGAAGTTCGTCAGGTACATCAGCCAGCATATAAATGTCATAGCCCTGGTTTTTCAGCTGTGTGAGTCCCTGCCACATTTTAACATCTGGCTTCATATAATTGCTCCAGTCATCCAGGAACGCCTTTTCCATCATCTTTGTGTATTTCGGGTATAACTGCTTCAGGACATCAACAAACTCATGTACATCCTTATAAAGTCCCTTGTTGTATTTGTCCCATTCCTGGGAACCTGCCATGACGGATACGATCGCTTTGATCTCAAATGGATTCGGTCTATATTTTTTCAGCAGTTCCATCACTTTCACATTGAAAGTTACGTCACCTGCATCCGTAATAATATTCTTGATCATTCTTTTATTCCTCCAGTCCGAAATATACCGCAAACAGATCCCCTTCCGTATCATCGCTGAACTGCTCAAGATAGGAAAAGATATAATAATCGCTGTCTGTTGGTACCTGATAAACAATATCACCTGTTATGCTTTCATTTTTCTGTAATTTATATGCTGTTTTCAGCAGATCGTCCCCGCTCAGTGTGTTCACTGCATAAGTCAGCGGGACATCCCATTCATCCTCACCTTCACCCCATGTGATCTGGAAGTCTGTATCATACATATTCAATTCCTGATCCAGGGTATTGTGCACTGTGATATTCACGTTAAGTATGGCATAGCCTTCAGGCGGTACATACCCTTGACATGTGTCCGTCATTTTCACGGAATTGACCTGAAAGTCAAAGAATGCTGTACGCATCGTCTGACCTATGACACCTTCTGCAATTCCTTCGACCGGTACAGCCGGTTCCACTGCCGCATCCGGTGTTTCAGTCGGCTGTACAGGCTGTACAGCGTTATCCGGCTGTACCTGACACCCTGACGTACAGAGCAGCAGAAATGCCGCATATATAACTCTGTTCAGTTTCATAGTTTTTCCTCTTCCGTCTCTGTCAGAACGGTGTTCAGGCGCAGTATGAAGAAGCCTGCTCCGCTTGCCAGCAGTAATATATGCCTCAGCAGCGCACCGTTCATCAGGAATAATATACTGGTGAAGATGCATACAGCCATAAGAGTTGCCCTGCCTGTTCCTCTCAATATCATCAGGATACATGCGGCATCCAATCCGATCAGGCAGAGGAGTGTGCCTGCCATCCAGTATATGAACATCTGGGCTGAAGCAAATCCGAATTCCAGATGTGTGATCGTCAGCGGTACAAACATCAGGATCAGGGACAGCCCAAGCAGGATCAACTCTGTTTTGCTGTAGGAAGGAATCTCTTCATTTCTCAGATGATGAACAGCCGCAAGGCTTGCCATGACGACTGCTGAAACTATCAGGTTGCATGTGTTGATCATATTCCAGGTCATAATACCCTCAGCGGAACCCAGTTCCGGTAATCGCCTGATACCAGGTCATATTCAATACCGCGCACATTTCCCATCAGGCTGTCATGAAAGTGTTCCTCTCCGTGACAATGCGCATAGATAACACGATGTATCCTCTCTTTTTCCAGGCAGTCTGTAAACAGGCTTCTTTCCTGTCCGGGATCTGTCGGCGGATAGTGCAGGAATACGATGATATCGTCAAATCCCGCAGTTTTCGCTTTTCTGATGCCGTCCTGAAGCCTCATCAGTTCCCTGTCCTTCAACTGGAAAACACGTTCGGGCGGATCATTTCCTTCATCGGCATAACCCTTTGTCGCAACAAGTGCAGTCGTCCCGTATACAGCATAGCCGCCCTGCAGGAACTCGAGCTTGCCCTTGTAAAGCTTGTTCAGTTTTGACGTGTGTCTGGAATCCCAGAACAGATCATGGTTGCCTCTGGTCAGGATCTTTCTGCCGGGCAGGTCCATGATAAACTGCAGATCGGTTTCGCATTCCTTAAGGTTTCTGCCCCAGGAATGGTCACCGACAAGCACAAGCGTATCGTCCTGTCCGATCATGGAAGGAAAAACATCCAGGACCTTTTGTTCATGACCGACCCAGTTCCCTCCCCAGACATCCATACTTTTATCCGAGGCAAATGACAGATGCAGATCACCGATCGCATATAATGCCATATCAGGATCCGCTCTCCTGGGCAAGACGTTCTACGGTACCTTTTTCGATCAGATTCAGGCGGTCCTTCAGACGTTTTTTCATGACCATGGTAGAAAACCAGTCCGGTTTTTTATTGGTCATGATCGTCTGTGTCAGAATCACATGACACGTGTTTTCACCTGTTTTTTCCAGTTTAAAGCGCATCTGGATATTTTTCGTACCGCGCGATACTTTGATGGCATATTCTCTCCCGGGAAGCAGACGCTTGTAGGTAACAAATTCCTGTCCGTATTTCTGCGTTTCGCGTCTGTAACGGTAGCCTTCTTTGATATCTTTCACATTCATCTCATATCCGGTTGCTTCTTCTGCTTCATGAGCAGAAGAGATCAGCAGCGTGTCATAAAAATCTTTTGCGCTGACCTTACAGTCTTTTTCAACGATCGTTTCCTGCATAATTACTTCTCCAACAACTTATAGGCTTTCAGTCTGTCTTCCATACGTCTGATCATTTCTTCCCGCAGTTCAAGCGGTTCCAGGATCTCCATCGCATCCATGTACTGCTGTCCCAGGAACAGGATGCCTTCCCTGTTTGCCTGGATCCGGATGACGACATGATCATCATCCTGGGGTGACATGCTGATATCAAGTCCGAACAGATCGATCATCTGATCCAGTATTGACAGATCACATCTCAGCACAGCACTGACATTCTGTCCTGCGTACATAAAGAGTTTGCTGCGGGCATACTCATAAGGATCGGATGTCTTGGGAAGACTGCGGACACTCTGTTCCGTAACCTGTACGTTTTTCATGCGTTCGATCCTGTAATGGCCGTATCCCTGATGATGATCGCTGGTAGCGATCATATATGCCCTGGTATCGGCATATACGATATATCTTGGTTCTACGATATACGGATTTGGCCTGCGTTTGACCAGATTCTTTTCAGCTGTGTATTTCATATAGTCGAACCTGATCGCTTTTCTCTCCTTGATCGCTTCGGAGATCATTTCAATATTCAGGAATAGTTCCTGATTCTGTGTCTTGCGCGGATTGGGCATGTAGACAGTATCATTGAACTCTTTTGCCTGGTAGCTGCTTTGTGTATCGAGGAGCTTGCTGATGAGATCCTTGCTCTGACGGTAAGGAATGAAGTTTGAGGCATGGATCGCATTGCAGAGATACAATACCTCTGCAGGTTCAAACTGCCTGGTCATCAGGTAGTATCCCTTTCCGTTCTGTTCGTATCTTGATATCTCCATCCCCATATCTTCCAGCATGTCAATATTGTTGTAGATCGTTCTCCGTTCCAGTTTCAGGCCGTATATCGTTTCCAGCTTCTGCAGAATGTCACGGATGCTCAGAATATGTTCTTCATCAGAATATTTTCTCAGAATATCCATCACGGCAATGATGCTTGTTTTCTTATCCGCCATGTTCCTCACCTGCCTTACTGTGAGTATAACACGGTGTACATTTTTCTGCACATTGGGCTATTTATGATGTACTCAGACAAAGGAGTTATGAATATGGAACAGAAAACATATTTTACGATCACAGGTACTAATTATTTCCTCGGTATGGAGGTTTTCCGTCCCGGTCAGAAACTGAAGCTCATGAAGGATCTCAGAAACGGATATGATGATGAAGCGATCGGTATTTATTCCGATACGGATGTCAAATATGGTTATGTTGCCAATTCTGTCAGTACGGTTGCCAGAGGGACTCATTCAGCCGGTTATCTTTACCGTATGTTTGATTTTGAAGCTGAATGTACGGTTCTCTTTATCCTGCCTACCGGTATTATCGCAAGTCTCGACATTCCGAAGTCTTCTGATTAAAATAGTCTCATGGACAATGAGGCAGAGCGCGTTTATAAACTATTGGGAGTTATTTTTACCGGTGTGGCTGTAGCGATTATTTCAGCTGCATTGGTTGCTGGTTTTTCATTTTTCTCTTTTGCACCTCTGCTCATTATGCTTCTGACGGCAATTCCGTTTCTCGGCGTGGGTATTGGTTTCCTGACACATGTTCAGAAAAAACGGAATATGGAAAATGATGTTATTGAAATGGGCTGCACAGTAGATGCTGTGATCACGGAGATCTGTGAGGATTACAGCATTACGATCAATGGCAGGCATCCCTGGATGCTCAGGTGCAGTTATGATGACCCTGCAACAAACCGTGTTTATGAATTCATAACACATACAGAAGGCTTTCATCCCTCACCCCGGCTGATCGGCGGAACAGTCACGGTATTTGTGGATCCCTATGACTATACAAGATATGCCGTAGATCTTGATACATGCCAGCTTCCTGAAGAAGACCTTCAGGATCTTCTGACAGGACACTCTGAAATACATGAGCAGAAACGATTAAAATGACTCTGGATGCATTCAGCATTCAGAGTCATTGTTTTCTTCTTCATCAAGTTCTTTCAGAAGTTTTTCTTCTTCTTTTGTCAGCACATGTTTTGCAAACAGGTCGGGACGGCGTTCACGTGTCAGTTTCAGTGACTGCTTCAGGCGCCATTTCCGGATGTTCTCATGATGTCCCGAAAGCAGGATCTCCGGGACTTTTTCTCCTTTGTAATCTGCAGGCTTTGTATACTGCGGGTATTCCAGCAGTCCGTTTTCATGTGACTCTTCGTCAGTGCTTTCATCCCTGATCGCACCTTTGAGCAGTCTGACAACAGAATCGGAGATGACCATAGAGGCCAGCTCACCGCCTGTCAGTACATAATCACCGATCGAGATCAGTTCATCCATATGATGATTGATCCGCTCATCCAGACCTTCGTAATGACCGCATAGCAGGATCAGATGGTCTTTCTCTGAATATTCATGTGCTTTAGCCTGTGTATATACCTGTCCGGCAGGACTCATCAGTACACTCCAGCTGTTTTCTGTTCTGACTGCATCCAGGGCATCCAGTACAGGCTGGCATTTCATGACCATGCCGGCTCCGCCTCCGAACGGGGAATCATCAACATGCCGGTAGCTTCCCGGTGCGTATTCCCTGATATCAACGATTTCAAATTCAACAAGACCTTTCTGGATCGATCTGCTGATGATCGATGTATTCAGGAAATCATGGAACATGTCAGGAAATATTGTCAGTACAGTGATCTTCATAACAGTCCCTCGTCCATATGGATCCTGATGATCCTTTTCTCCGGATCGATGTGCAGTACAAAATATGGTATGTCCGGCAGCAGGAATTCTTTCCCTTCGGCCATCTGGATGCGCAGATTCTTCTGTGCGCCGCGTGTTTCTTCTACGGAGACCACTTCACCGATCGTCCTGCCTTCTTCATCTTCCGCTGTCATTCCGATCAGTTCATCTGCGTAGAATTCCCCTTTCGGCAGTGCATGACGGTCATCCGCATTCATGCAGATCACGCAGTTTTTATATTGTTCGGCAAGATTGATATCCTGAATCCCTTCAAGCGTGACAAGCGGAAATCCTTTGTGCATACGGAATGAACGCACTTTGAAAGGAAGGTATTCATCATTCATCAGGATGTATACCATCTTTCCCTTTTTGTAGCGGATCTCGTCAAAATCCGACCAGCTTTCGATCTTCAGTTCGCCTTTCAGGCCGTGGGTATTGATAATTTTACCGATCTGTATATATTCCATTACTACCTCACAAAAAAGGATGCGTTGTACATCCTTTTTCAGATTTCTTCAAACTTGATGCTGACTCGCTTATCCTCTGAATGGGATGCGATTGACATAACCTGACGCAGTGCTGACGCCATCATACCTTTTCTTCCGATGAGCCGGGCAATGTCATCACTCTTTGCATAGACATGCAGAACAACATCTCTGTCTTTCTGACCTGATGTGACCCTGATATCCAGACTTTCGCGATCATTTACCATCGGCGCAACCAGATCCTTCAGTACCTGATCCAGTTCTGCCATAGGAAATTACTTCTTCTCTTTTTTAGCTGCTTTTTTCTCTTCGTCGAATTTCTTCATGATACCCTGAGAAGAGAAAATGTTGCGAACTGTGTCAGAAGGCTGTGCACCTGTTCTCAGCCACTTCAGTGCGAGTTCTTCATCTACATTAACTGTAGCCGGTTCAGTTGTAGGATTGATATAACCCAGAGTTTCAATAGCACGGCCGTCACGGCGTGTTCTGGAATCTGCTACAACGATACGATATCTCGGAGCCTTCTTGGAGCCCATACGAGTCAGTCTGATTCTTACTGCCATAGTTTTGTTCCTCCTTATTACGAACATCACCTATTATATGTCGTG
>JAFOMZ010000145.1 GCA_017421125.1 Solobacterium sp. | reverse complement strand
ATGATGAAGCAGCTTTATGAAGTACAGATCGAAACATTCGTCCAGAGAAGGATGAACCTGAAAAAGAATCTGATCTACGGATTCCGCATATACGGAAATATCAAGGATATCCTGACGGATCTGGGACTGTTCTCTTCCCGCGGACTGCTGGAAAAGCCGCTGCAGAGAGTCGTCGCAAAGGACAGCTGCGCCAGGGCATACCTGGCGGGAGCGTTCATGGCAGACGGCAGTATCAACTCGCCGGAAACAGCGGGATACCACATGGAGATCCGTACGGCAGATATTGCCCAGGCAGGTTTCCTGGTGAATCTGATGGAACGCTTCTATATACAGGCAAAGGTGATCGAGCGCCGTTCCAGACAGATCGTATATGTGAAGCAGGCTGAAAAGATCGCGGACTTTATCCGCTGCATCGGTGCTGACAGGTGCCTGATGGTATTTGAGGACGCGCGCATCTCAAGGGATTTTGCCAACAGCGTGACAAGGCTTGCCAATGTGGATATGGCAAATGACTATAAGAGTATGAAGGCTGCCAATGCCCAGCTGGAAGACATCCGGATCCTTCAGGAGGCCGGACTGGTCGAAAAGCTGGATGATAAGCTGAAGGATGTGGTCATGCTGAGACTGGCCGATCCGGAAGCTTCCTTAAACGAACTTGCAAGGCTTTATCAGGCAAAGACGGGTATCGTTGTTTCAAAGTCCGGTCTGAAGCACCGGTTTGTCAAGATACACGATCTGGCTGTGAAAGCGGAGGGTAAGACAGATGAATAAGATGACGCTGAAACAGCTCTTCTGGCTGTTTGCGGTAGGCTTTCTCACATATTTCGTGATCCGCTACATGTGGCCGCTGCTGCTGGTGATCTTCGGAATCATGATCTATGGGTATTTCCGCATGAAGAGACAGATCAGGCAGGCGGAAGACAGCCTGAACGACACGGTATACAAAGAGGTGCAGAAGGAACAGAGAGAGCAGAGAGAACAGAGACCTCAGCTGAATGAGGATGATGTGATCGATGTGGAGTTTACTGTGAAAAACCGTGATGAAATGAAGATGCGCGGCTGAGGGGATAAATTATGATACAAAGAGGTGAACCGGCATTAACAGGCGGGATCCGTGACTGCTGGAAACGTTGTTTTGAAAATGAGGATCCGAACTATATAGATTTCTTTTTCCGGTGTATCTATAAGCCGGAATACGGATATGCGGATGTAGAAGGCAGCAGGGTAGTAGCTGCGCTGTGCCGTGTACCGCACGCGATCATGTTCAATGAACGCGTCATCAAGGCGAGCATGCTGGTGGGTGCGGCAACACTTCCGGAATACCGCGGACAGGGCAGGATGTCGGAACTGCTGCATACCGTTCTGGACGCCTGTTCGCATTCGGAACTGCTGACATTGATCCAGGCTTATGACCCGAAATTATACGAGCCGTACGGGTTCCGGACCATCTATTACCGCAGTGATTATCTGCTGAAAAAAAGCATGATCAAAAGGGCGTCGGCAACGGGCTGCGCATATGATCCTTCCGCGATCGACATGCTGAAAGTCTATTCGGCTTTTATCCGCAAATTCAATGGTTTCTATACGAGGGATCTCGCGTATTTCGAGAACCTGAAAAAGGAGATCGCCGCGGAAGGAGGCAGGATCGCAGCGTATTACGATAACCGGAACCAGATCGCCGGCTATGCGACGCTTCTGACAGACGGAAGGCAGATCAAGATCGAAGAATGCATTTATCTGAACAGTACAGCGCTGATAAAGCTGGTCAATGTTGCGCTGCTCGACAAAGAAAGCGTTCATCTGCACGTATCCGCAGGAGAAAATGTCAGGTTTATCTTCCCTGATGCTGAAGTGAAAAACTATGGCCATACCATGGTAAGACTGAATGATCCGCAGCTGTTTTCGAGACTGTTCAACACAAAGATCGAGACGGTCGAGGATGCGTTTGCGATCAGTAAAAAACCGCTGAATATGAACGAATATGTATAGTCTTTTTAATCCTTCGGAAAAGTGTTCAAAAGGCACTTGTGAAAGATTTGATAATTGACTATACTATGCTGTTCATTCTATAATTTTAGTGCAACAAAAGGAGGTCACAAATTAAGATGACAGATGTAAGAGTTGCTATTAATGGTTTCGGCAGAATTGGACGCCTTGCTTTCAGACAGATGTTCGGTGCAGAAGGTTATGATGTTGTTGCTATCAACGACCTGACAAAGCCTTCAATGCTGGCTCACCTTCTGAAGTATGACACAGCACAGGGCGGCTATGCCGGAAAAATCGGAGAAGGTCTCCACACAGTAACTGCAGACGACGAAGCTAACACAATTACAGTCGATGGAAAGACACTGCAGATCTACAAAGAAGCAGATGCTAACAACCTGCCTTGGGGCGATCTCAAGATCGACGTTGTTCTGGAATGCACAGGCTTCTACACATCAAAGGCAAAGGCTGAAGCTCATATCAAAGCCGGCGCAAGAAAGGT
>JAFOMZ010000144.1 GCA_017421125.1 Solobacterium sp. | reverse complement strand
TCCGGACTGGATATACTGCCTGTCGAAATCAGCGATCTTCATCCCGTCCGTATCAGGGAACTGGGTCTCTTCAAATGCATAGTTTTTGTTCCCGTCTTTTGTGACATGCCGGTACCAGATATATTCACACCGGACATCCCCATATGCTTTCACAAAGTCTTCCCAGCTGTCTCCGTATTTGATGCCTCTGCTGGTCGTGATGTCTTCGTCCGAATATCTGCTGATGTAGTCATCGTCGAAGCTCAGTGAACGGACATTCTGCATCGCTTCCCCATCCTGATAAAAGACATAGTCTTCTACGGAAAGATAGCCGTCTACCGAACGGTCTTCCAGAAACAGCGTGGAACTGTTGTATGCGGTACGGACACTGACTGCCAGGATCGTCGCGCACAATATGGCGGTAAACCGTTTCAGGTAGTACTTTCTGTCCTTTTTGACCGGCTGCTTTGACTGTGCTCTGCGGGGAGCTGCTGAGCGGGAGGATTGCTGTATGGTCTCTGTTTCTTCCTCTTCCTCAAACAGACTCGTCCGTTTCTCTTCCTGCTTCTGCGTACTCATCATTCATCACACTCCGATCTATCAGTTCGATCATCTCCCGTTCTGCCTGTACTTCCGAGGCATACGGCCATATTCTGTACATGGATTCCATCCATTTTTTCAGAACTGCGGCTTTCTGTTCATTCTTCATCATGCATTTCTGCACCGCATATTCTGTCCGCTGCGCGCTCAGACTGCTTTTCATCGTCCTGAGTGCTTTCGTATATTCCGGGCTGAGAAGTCCGGGATCTGTATTTCCGGTCAGTATTTTCATGCAGACCTCTTCAATAATGATCTGATTCCTGTAAACACCCGGGACAGCAGGCCACTGTCTGATCTTTTCCATCAGCTCCAGCGCTTCCGGGAAACGGTGTTCATCGATCAGCCTTGCCATTCGCAGGACTGCTATGGACGCACAGAGACTGTACTTCATATCTTCTTCCGGAGGCATTTCAAACAGATCTTCCGGCATATCCTTCAAGCGGTCTCCGTATGACTGGAGCGCGTTGATCCTGAGCTGTCTCCACAGAGCCTTCTTCGCCTTGAAAGACCTGATGATCTCAAGTGTATTGCGGCCATCGTTGCTGACGGAATCGGAAGTCAGGGGGATACCGTTGATCAGGGCATATACAACACCTGTTCCGGCAAACAGCATCAGTACCATCTGTACGAGCGGGGATGAAACCGATCTGCAGATCACGACCGCGATCAGCGCTGTCAGAAGATTCATGATCACTCCGCCCAGGTTATAGAATACGCCGGGATAGTCATCACAGGTGCCGGGCGGATCCAGCAGACACTGTCCGCCTGTTCCTGCCAGGGAATACTTCCTGCGTATGATCCGGTCATCCTTTTTGACCCAGATCATGCTCAGGATGCGGAACGAAACAAAGCGGTAGCCGCTCAGCAGGCCGGCGATCAGATGTCCGCCTTCATGAAGGATGATCTGGACAAACGCGGAAAAATAAAATCCTCCCAGTGCCCATGCCATCAGCCGAAGCATCGATACATCTGCCATCCGGTCCTGTAAATGCACGATCCACATACCAAGCAGGATCCCGCCGAAAAGACCGCCTGCCAGCATGATGATATTTGACGAATATTTCTTCAAAAACTTCATATGGATACCTACCGCGTTCATCATATCAGATTGTGATATGATTGAACCATTCAGAAAGGACCAAATTATGCTTGAACAATTACAGCTCGAACATTATCTGACACTGTGCATGAGATCAGAAGCTGATTTCGCGGAAGTGTTTGA
>JAFOMZ010000143.1 GCA_017421125.1 Solobacterium sp. | reverse complement strand
TCCGGACTGGATATACTGCCTGTCGAAATCAGCGATCTTCATCCCGTCCGTATCAGGGAACTGGGTCTCTTCAAATGCATAGTTTTTGTTCCCGTCTTTTGTGACATGCCGGTACCAGATATATTCACACCGGACATCCCCGTATGCTTTCACAAAGTCTTCCCAGCTGTCTCCGTATTTGATGCCTCTGCTGGTCGTGATGCCTTCGTCCGAATATCTGCTGATGTAGTCATCGTCGAAGCTCAGTGAACGGACGTTCTGCATCGCTTCCCCATCCTGATAAAAGACATAGTCTTCTACGGAAAGATAGCCGTCTACCGAACGGTCTTCCAGAAACAGCGTTGAACTGTTGTATGCGGTACGGACACTGACTGCCAGGATCGTCGCGCACAAGATGGCGGTAAACCGTTTCAGGTAGTATTTTCTGTCCTTCTTCACCGGCTGCTTTGACTGCGCTCTGCGGGGAGCGGCTGAGCGGGGTCTTTCCTGAAGGTTCTCTGTTTCTTCCTCTTCTTCAAACAGACTCGTCCGTTTCTCTTCCTGCTGTTGCGTACTCATCGTTCATCACACTCCGATCTATCAGTTCGATCATCTCCCGTTCTGCCTGTACTTCCGAGGCATACGGCCATATTCTGTACATGGATTCCATCCATTTTTTCAGAACTGCTGCTTTCTGTTCATTCTTCATGATGCATTTCTGCACCGCATATTCTGTCCGCTGTGCGCTCAGACTGCTCTTCATCGTCCTGAGTGCTTTTGTATACGCTGCCGTGACCAGTCCGGGATCCGTATTCCCGGTCAGTATTTCCAGACAGACTTTTTCAATCATGATCTGATTCCTGTAAACACCCGGAACGGCAGGCCAATGCCTGATCTTTTCCATCAGTTCAAGCGCTTCCGGGAACCGGTGTTCATCGATCAGCCTTGCCATTCTCAGGACTGCCAGGGATGCACAGAGACTGTACTTCATATCTTCTTCCGGAGGCATTTCAAACAGATCTGCCGGCATATCCTTCAAGCGGTCTCCGTATGACTGGAGCGCGTTGATCCTGAGCTGCCTCCACAGTGCCTGCTTCGCGCTGAAGGACTTTACGATCTCCAGTGTATTGCGGCCGTCGTTGCTGACAGAATCGGAGGTCAGGGGAATGCCGTTGATCAGGGCATATACGACACCTGTTCCCGCAAACAGCATCAGTACCATCTGTACGAGCGGAGACGAAACCGATCTGCAGAACACGATCGCGATCAGCGCTGTCAGAAGATTCATGATCACGCCGCCCAGGTTATAGAATACGCCGGGATAATCATCACATGTTCCGGGCGGATCCAGCAGACACTGTCCGCCTGTTCCTGCCAGGGAATATTTTCTGCGTACGATCCGGTCATCCTTTTTGACCCAGATCATGCTCAGGATGCGGAATGAGACAAATCGGTAGCCGCTCAGCAGACCGGCGATCAGATGTCCGCCTTCATGAAGGATGATCTGGACAAACGCGGAAAAATAAAATCCTCCCAGTGCCCATGCCATCAGTCTCAGCATTGATACATCTGCCATCCGGTCCTGTATATGCACGATCCACATACCCAGCAGGAGCCCGCCGAAAAGACCGCCTGCCAGCATGATGATATTCGACGAATATTTCTTCAAAAACTTCATATAGATACCTACCGCGTTCATCATATCAGATTGTGATATGATTGAACCATTCAGAAAGGACCAAATTATGCTTGAACAATTACAGCTCGAACATTATCTGACACTGTGCATGAGATCAGAAGCTGATTTCGCGGAAGTGTTTGA